>NZ_LWEY01001522.1:0-45822 GCF_001634935.1 Oleiphilus sp. HI0043
CCGGCATAGTCGAATTAACTTTGTTACCCCAGAGCAAAGGCACTTAGGTCTGGATGAAGAAATATTATCGAAGAGGGATGAGCTTTATCGCAAGATGAAAAGAAAGAACCAAATAAGGTGGTCAAAAGCTACGCGGAACTGGGAGAAAGTGGGTGACGTTAAGTTGAACCCGGAGAAGGAAAAACAAGCAGCTTAAATGCTCAGGCGACAACTACCTTGAAAAACGCCGTGAGCCGCGGCTATTGGAAGCGCGCTCACTAGTTCAGCCGGTGTTGCAGTGCCGTCACCTAAACCCGGGTCAGTAATTTCATCGCCATCACGGTCAGCCCAAGGGCCGGTATCGACATCGGCATTACGAATCGCCAAGTCAACCGCCATGGTTGTAAGAGGTGTGCCATAGATTTGCTCGCCATTATCAAGAAGTGCTTGGGTAATAACGGTTCGCATTTCGGAAATAACGGGTGCCTGCCCCGTTAGAATATCAGTCGTATTTTCGTCTGATGTAAACTCCAGAATATAAGGAGGCTCAATTGGTGTTGGCAGCACCAGGTCAATAATCTGTGCTTGTTCATTAGTTGAGCCCGGTTCACCTACTATTGCACCTTTAAAGTCTTCTGCTGTGGTATCAACCGTATAGACAGTAACAATTGCATTAACTAGAGGCCCTTTAATACCACCGCCTGTCAGACTAACCGCCTCCGGCTCATCACTGCCCCCAGATCCCCCTCCACTACTGCCCCCATTACAAGCGGCTAAACTTAAGCAACAAAGCGTTAGTAAGAGTTTATTCAGATCGGAAAGGCGCATGATGTTTCCTCATTTCTATGAGCTATTGACGCTACCTTCCGCCCGGAAAATAGCGTTAATTTTTATTATTCAGACCTTTTAAGATAGTAAAGATTTTTGTGTGCGCCAGCTCACAAAACGTTCAAAGTGGGTATTTTTTAGACTTAGGAGAAAATAATTTTTGAGGGCAGATTCAAGTTATTGATACAAGTTCTTTTATTTCAATAATCTACTGATAAAGGAAGCTCATGAAAGGCACATAAAATATTTTTAGCTCAGGATATCTTCCCAAGCTTTTCGAGTTCTCGTTTCAAGGGCCTTACCCGCCACTTTCAAAAGGCGGCTATCACGCTGCCAATTTTGGTATTTTTGAGGATTACTCTGTTCGAACAAAGTATTCGTTGCAGCGATTAGTTCATTCAGCTGTGAGCGACAAGCAGACAAGGCAATATGTGCCGCAGAAGAATCTAGTTGCATGGCATTCACTTCTCGCAGTGACAGTATTAGCGCGATATGTTTTTCAATTGCGCCTTGCCCCCAATCTGAAGCAATGGCTTCGGCCATACGGTTAGCGGCAATCGCGGCACACACATGCAAGTCTTCATAAGTGCGAAAGGCCTTTACATATTGAAGGTAGCCATCCCCCTGCAAGATATAACTTTCCTTGATAGCGACTCGGTCAAGAATGACTTTTCCGTGGCTGATTTCAGGCACAAAACCGAGAGACGGCATCTCCTGAATCGCAATTCCTTCAAGCTGCGTATTTAAGGCGATAACTTTAATCAGAGGGCGGCCCGACAAATCAAGGCCATCTCCTCTACGCTCATCTCGGCAAGCAACGTAAATCATGCCGGCATCTTCGGCTCCCGAAACGAAAGACTTCTCTCCTGAGAGATAGAGCTGCGCCTTTTCTGTATAAAGCCGGGCATTAATAGCACGAGGGTGATTTCCTCCTGCTTCCGTCACACACACCGAAGCCAGTAGGGCTTCCTCCAAACCAAAAAGCGCTTCGATAGCAGACTGGTATGCACCTGCAAAAGCAAAACCGACACTGGCACTCATTCTGCCTGCTAGTATCGCCCGATCAATCGAGTTGGAAAAGCTGCCTGTAGCTTGTTTGAAATGAGCAAACCATTCTGACATCGGCATCGCCTGCCAAAGCTTTGTATCGTTCTTAAGCAACGATTCAAGTATGCGTTGGGAGTCACTCATTAATGCGCCTGATCCCAATTGTCACCTACTTCAGCCTCAACAATAAGCGGAACATCAAGATCTGCGGCAGACATCATATTTTCAATCAGTAAAGCTTTGACACCTTCAACCTGGCCCTCAGCGACTTCAACCACCAATTCATCATGCACCTGCATAATCATTTTTGCGTCAAGACCAGCACCTTCAAGTGCGGCATCGACCTTTATCATCGCCTTTTTGATAATATCTGCCGCCGTACCTTGCATTGGTGCATTAATCGCCGTCCGCTCTGCTGCTTGCTGAAGCATTTTATTTCGAGCATTTATCTCAGGAAGATATAAACGACGACCAAAAACGGTTTCGACATAACCATCATCATGTGCTTGAGCCCGGATTCTATCCATGTACTCAAGTACACCTGGGTAACGTTCGAAATAACGATCAATATATTGCGCTGCTTCTTTTCGAGATACATTGATTTGCTTCGCCAAACCAAATGCCGACATACCGTAAATCAAACCAAAGTTAATGGCTTTGGCTTTGCGGCGCTGATCAGCACTCACCTCTTCAACAGAAACATCGAAGACTTCTGCAGCAGTCGCACGGTGTACGTCTTCTCCTTGAGCAAATGCCTCCAACAAGCCCTTATCTTGAGACAAGTGCGCCATAATTCTCAGTTCTATTTGCGAATAGTCGGCTGCGATAAGCTTATAACCGTCGGGTGCAACAAAAGCCTGACGAATCTTTCGACCTTCGGTGCTTCGAATCGGAATATTCTGCAAGTTCGGATCACTAGAAGATAAACGCCCTGTCGCGGTGACAGCCTGATGATAAGAAGTATGAATTCTCCCTGTTCCCGGATTAATCAACTGCGGAAGTTTATCGGTATAAGTCGACTTGAGTTTTGCCAGACTACGGTGCTCAAGAATTAACTTAGGCAGCGGGTAGTCAAGTGCTAATTCCTGTAAGACCGGCTCGGCGGTTGAAGGTTGACCCTTGGGCGTCTTCTTGATGATCGGCAACCCTAGTTTCTCAAAGAATATCGCTTGCAACTGTTTTGGTGAACTTAAGTTGAACTCTTCACCCGCCAAGTCATAAGCTTCACGCTCTAGCTCAACAATTCGTTCGGCTAATTCCTGACTCTGCTGCCCTAGAATATGAGCGTCAACCACCGCACCTGTGCGTTCTATTTTTGACAGAATCGACAACAGAGGCTTATCTATTTCATGATAAACCTTCGCCAGCCCTTCAATCTTTTCTAATTGCGGATAGATTGCATGGTGAAGCGCCAAAGTAATCTCGGCATCTTCTGCGGCATAAGGCCCGGCTTGCTCTAGAGCTATTTGGTTGAAGGTAAGCTGTTTGGCTCCCTTCCCGGCGATATCTTCAAAGTGGATGGTTTTTCTGCCCAAGTACTTCTCGGCCAGAGTATCCATGTCGTGACGACTTCCCGTGGAGTTCAGCACATAAGATTCAATCATCGTATCGTGCGCAATACCTTGAAGCTCAATACCATGATTGGCCAATACACTTTTATCGTATTTCAGGTTTTGGCCAACTTTAAGCTGCTCACTACTCTCCAGAAGTGGCTTTAGTTGATCAAGTACCCAATCTTTATCTAACTGCTCGGGCGCATCCAAGTAATCATGACAAAAAGGCACATAAGCTGCTTCCTCTGCATTACAGGCGAAGGAAACACCTACCACCTCGGCTTCCATATAGTTGAGGCTGGTGGTCTCGGTATCAAAAGCAAATAAGTCCGCCGACTTAAGTTTGTTAAACCAAAGCGCAAACGCATCTTTGTCAAGAATAGTCTGGTAGTCGCAATTATGCTCAACTACCGGCTCTTCTGCTTGTTCCGCATCATCTCCCGCACTGTTCAAGGCTCTTTCTTGGGCAGTGACCCAAGACCGGAATTCATACTCGCTAAATAGTGCTAACAATCGTCGGTGGTCAGTTTCTTTGTGGCTGATATCCTCTAGCGCTTCCGGCAAATCTATTTCAGTTTTGATCGTTGCCAACTCATAAGACATCGGTAGAAACGATAAGCTATCACGCAGGTTCTCGCCAACTTTACCTTTCACCTCATCGGCACTATCAATAACACCCTGCATGCTACCATAAGCCGTTAACCACTTTACCGCCGTCTTCGGGCCACACTTCGGCACGCCGGGAATATTATCAACCGAATCGCCAACCAAAGCTAAGTAGTCAATGATCTGATCAGGGCGAACGCCGAACTTATCTTCGACGCCTTGAATATCCATTTTGGTATCGGTCATGGTATTGATCAGCGTCACATGCTCTGTCACTAACTGAGCCATATCCTTATCGCCAGTTGAGATCACCACATCGATCTTCTTTTGCGTTGCCTGATGCGCCAAGGCACCAATCACATCATCCGCTTCGACATCAGGAATGATGAGTAAAGGCAAACCCATTGCTTCAATGATCTCGTGAATCGGCGCGATCTGAGAACGTAAATCATCAGGCATCGGTGGACGATTCGCTTTATAGTCAGGGTAAATTTCATGACGAAAGTTCTTACCTTTAGCGTCAAAAACCACAATTACTTTAGAGCCTGGATAGTCGGTTTCCAGCCTTCTAAGCATGCTGATCACACCTTTAATTGCTCCGGTTGGCTGGCCTTTAGAATTAACTAAAGGAGGTAAACCATGAAAAGCCCGGAATAAATAAGATGATCCATCCACCAAAACGGTAGGAAGTGTTTGAGATTGCTCGGTATTTGTTGTCATAAATTGCGTATCTATAATTGTTTAGATGCTGGTAAGAGCTGGGTTTTGAAATTAAAAGTCCGGTGAGTAATCACTGGCACAGTGGTATAGTAAGAAAAAACGACAATACAGAACAGATATTTTTATTCGTCAACGCTCATACAGGAGTTCATATGCGAAAGATATTACGCCCAACTTTATTAGTAACTCTACTCGCAACTCAAGCCAGCATGTTCGCTATAACATCCGCACATGCAGAGGAATCTATTCAGCCTGCTGAGCCTGAGATCGTTATTCGCAATGAGGATAACAAAACTTTTTACGAATATCGTGTGAATGGCGTTCTAAAAGAAATTAAAGTCGTTCCAAAGATTGGCCCTACTTATTATTTAGTGCCTCAGGATGGCAATGCCTGGATCCGCGAAGATCGCTCACAAGTCCTTGTGCCTAGCTGGGTATTGTTCGAGTGGTAGCACTTCCCTCTTAACGTCCTCCTTGCCAAGCCCAACAATTTATTTGCGTTAATACCTTTGCTTAGTATGAATATTCTAATTTATCAGCGTATCGTTGGTGGTGAATTAAGAATTTGTGGAAATTAAATCCACAGCGCTGAGATACTTACAGAGAAAAGGATACTATCATGGGCACTATCAAATCTTACCAAGAGCAAGTTCAAGACATCGTTGAAAAAGCAATCGCTACTGTTGAAGAGCAGCACAAAGCACTTGCAGCTGCATCTTTCGAGTACATCGAAAAGCTATACAAGCTAGACACTGTAAAAGCTAAGCACGACGAAGTTTCTGACATCGCTTATAGCAAAGCACGTGAAGTAAACAAGATCGTTGCTGACTACGCTTCAGACATCATCTCTAAAATCGAGAAAGAAGAAGCAGCTCCAGCAAAGAAGGCACCAGCTAAAAAAGCAGCAGCTAAAAAAGCACCAGCTAAAAAAGCAGCACCAAAGAAAGAAGCTGAAACAGCTTAGCTTACTCTAGAGTTTTAAAAACAACGCTGCTATACCAACCCCTTTAGCAGCGAAGTTTCACCCGCCCTGTTTATCAGATACTAATCTAATTAAACTTGGTGGGTATTTTTTTGCCTCAAAATCCAGGCAGCAAATTTCAACGCTGCTTTGCAAGATGGCCAAGAATATGGCGAGATAACTCTTCGTATTTTTCTTGAATAACCCAGTGGCCCGCTTCCATCTCAATAACCTCATACTCAGCACTAACCAAGTCACGCGTACCCACAACCCCCGAGCGCTTTAACGCTACATCCTGATTACCCCATATAAAAGTCGTTGGTACATCAACTTGTCCAATGTTTAAACCGACATCAAATGCTGGAAAGTTTGCGCGATACCAGTTTAAAGCGCTCGTTAGTGCATGCTCTTGTTTGAGGATATTTAAGTAGTGTTCAGTTTCTGCATCCTCATGACTAGTCCAAACAGCTCGCAATTTTTCATAATCATTTTGAGCTAAGACATATTCGGGTATGGTCTTTTTCTGAAAGAAGCGAATATAGTCACTTGATTCGTATTGATCCGGATCTTCTCTGTAGGCCTTTCCGAAAGAATCAATATGAGGCACTGAAATAGCCACATAACTGATCACACGATCGGGATAGTCAGCCGCGAGCTTCCAACCCACACCAGCACCCCAATCATGGCCCACTAAGTGAAATTTCTTTATCCCTAGATTATCAGCAATCTGTAACACATCAGAAACCAGGTAATCTAATTCATACGACTTAAGCTCGCCAGGTCTAGCGTCTGAACTATAGCCACGCTGGTTGGGGGCAATAGCGTAGTAATCTTTGGTCGCAAGCTCATCCATAAGCTTATCCCACATAACCGCAGACTCAGGAAAGCCATGAAGTAATATAACCGGCGTATTTACCTTATCGCCACGAACATTTACCGAGAATTTCATGCCATTGGCATCGACTGTTAAATAGCCTTCAGGGTCCCACTTTGGCAGGTCACCTTTAGCAAGGCGCTTTACATACAAGAAGCTTACACTGACAACACATATCAGCAGACCCAAAACAGTTAGCGCGGCTTTTTTTCTAATTCTCATAATCAACCTATCTTAAGGAACTCATATAACCTTACCCACAAAGAACAAACACTCTGTGAGATGGACATTTATTTGGTCAGTTAGAGTAATGCCAATTCAGACTTAAAGAGAGCCACAATAATGAGAAATGAATCTTACCGGTGGGTAAATTACCTAGATTGAAGCCTTTCAATAATGCCCATCATTTTATATGTCAGGAGTGCTGCCGAAAATTCGTAAGCATGAAAGCCTTTGATTGGTGCGAACTCGGTAATATCGAAACCGATGATTTCGCATTGTTTTGCGACTGACTCAAATAAGGACAATGTTTGATACCAGCCAAGCCCACCTGGCACGGGCGTGCCTGTTGAGGGAAATACGGAAGGGTCCATGCCATCAATGTCTAGCGTAAAGAACACTTTGCTCGGGAAGTTATCAGGCAAATCTATTTTTTGGATATTTTGGGGCACTAAAATGTCCGCATCGATATGACGTACACCGTGTGCTTTGCGAGTCCGCATTTCTTCTTCGCAGTACGCGCGAATACCCAGCTGAAATAAAGGGACACCCAAATCAACGATGCGTTTCATTACGGAGGCGTGGCTATACGGGTTGCCTTCGTACGCTTCGCGCAAGTCGGCATGGGCATCGATTTGCACCACACCAAAGTCATCTATGCCAGCATCCAGAAGCCCTTTAATAATGCCATAGGTCACCGTATGTTCGCCGCCTAAGCCAATAGGGAAACCACCGCGCTCAATTATATTTGTTGTGGCAAGTGCGATGTTTGCAATGACTTGCTCTGCACTTCCTGCCATGTCGACAGGAGGGTGAGTATAAATACCTTTCGTACTAGGATTACTTGTACCGTCCCAAGTTTCAAGCTGCCAGGAAGCTTCTAAAATAGCCGCTGGACCTAAGCCTGTGCCGCCGCCGTAAGAAACAGACTCCTCATAGGGTATGGGCAAAATATGAAAAAAGGCGTCTTCAGGTTTAGGGTGTTTAAACTCTGAACCTAAAAAAATGGGATAGCCAGGCGCTGCGAGTTGGTCAAATTCGTTTGTGTCTAAATCCATGCTCTATGCCCCTTATGATAAACGGTTTTTGAAGTCGTCATAGCCGAACTCTTTGACTATTCGAAGCGTATCAGTTTCTGAATTCCAGATCGCGATAGCCGGTAAACCAATGCCATTAAAGGTATTGGTTTTGACCATGGTGTAATGTGTCATGTCGTCAAACATCAGTCTTTGGCCAATGCTTAAGGGCTCTTGAAAACTGTAATCGCCCATGACGTCACCCGCTAAACAAGTCTGCCCGCCTAAACGATAGTTATAAGTAAATTCATCACTTGCTCCGGCACCAAAAATATCAGCTCGATAAGGCATTTCAATTGTATCAGGCATATGACAGGTGGCAGAGGTGTCCAGAATCGCAAGATCAACAGTATTGTAGGTAAGGTCTAGTACCTCTGATACTAATACTCCTGTGTGAATTGCAATGGCTTCACCTGGCTCTAAATAAACTTGCAGTTGGTAGCGATCTTGAAATAGTTTGATGCGTTCGATCAAAGCGCCAACGTCGTAGTCTGGATGGGTAATATGATGTCCGCCACCAAAATTCACCCATTCAAGCCGAGGTAGAATGTCAGCAAATTGTTTTTCAATTTCGGCAAGTGTTCTATCAAGCGCGTCAAAACCTTGTTCGCATAAGGTATGAAAGTGTAAACCGCTTATACCATCCAGGCTACAATCTTTAAACGCCGATCTTGGAATCCCCAGACGTGAGCCTGGCGCACAAGGGTCGTAGATCGGTGTTGTGCCCTCGGAGTGCAAAGGGTTGATCCTTAAACCGAACTCTAAGTCAGGCCGAGCCTGTTTGGCTCGTTTGGCATTCTCTTTAAATCGCTCCCACTGACCGAACGAGTTGAACACGACGTGTTTCGAGATTGCCATAATCTCTTCTAAGTCATGCTCAGTGTAGGCGGCTGAAAAGGTATGAACCTCTTGACCCAAGTCTTTGCCACCGAACTCTTCATAGCCTAAACGTGCCTCGTGCAAACCACTGGCACAAGTGCCTACCAGGTATTTGTTGATAAGCGGCGCGAGGCTAAACATAGAGAAAGCCTTAAGCGCCAATAATATTTTGGCGCCCGACTTTTCCTGTACCTCGTTCAGTATTTTAAGGTTCTTTTCTATTGCGACTTCATCCACGACAAAGCAAGGAGAAGGCACCCGTGCTGGGTCGAACGCTTCAAAGGTTTTTGCTTTAACCATGCCTATTTCCTACCAACGTCTAAGCAAATAGAACTAAGCATTAGATCAAATCAAACCCTGGGTTTTCAATGACTTTCCACGATAAGCCATAGGCATTCATATCACTCATAAAGGCGTCTGGATCAAGCTGCTCCATATTCCAGACACCGGGCTTCATCCAATGGCCTTCGATCATCATTTTCGCACCAATCATCGCTGGAACTCCTGTGGTATACGAGATCGCTTGAGATTGAACCTCTTGGTAGCAGTCTTGATGATCTTTGACGTTGTACAAATAAACTGTTTTCTCTTTGCCATCTTTAAGGCCACGGACCACACAACCGATGCAGGTTTTACCCTTAGTGCGAGGGCCTAGAGTAGACGGGTCTGGTAGCAAGGCTTTCAGAAACTGGATAGGTACAATTTCCTGGCCTTGGAATTCAATCGGCTCAATTCCTGTCATCCCAACATTCCCTAAGACCTCTAGGTGTTTGAGATAGCTATCGCCAAAACTCATCCAAAATTGCGCACGCTTAATTGAAGGGTAGTGCTTGGTTAAGGACTCAAGCTCTTCATGATACATTCGGAAAATATTGTAGGTGCCTACGCCATCTGGGCAGGTGAAGCTCTGCTGTGTCGACATGGCAGGCGTCGCTACAAACTCACCATCTTCCCAATGGCGGCACTCTGCGGTGACTTCTCTAATGTTGATTTCAGGGTTGAAGTTTGTCGCGAAGGGGTAGCCGTGATCACCACCGTTTACATCGATAATGTCAAGATAGTGGATCTCATCGAAATAGTGTTTGGCAATATAGGCAGTAAACATGTTGGTTGCACCTGGGTCAAACCCTGAGCCCAGCAATGCCATCAAGCCTGCTTTCTCAAAACGTTCTTGATATTCCCACTGCCATTTATACTCGAATTTTGCCGTATCTAATGGTTCGTAATTCGCCGTATCAAGGTAGTGAACACCCGCTTCCAAGCAGGCATCCATGATCGTCAGATCCTGATAAGGCAAGGCAACATTAATGACCATAAACGGTTTAACTTTCTCTAAGAGCGCGACTAATTCAGGAACCTTATCGGCGTCAACCTGAGCCGTTTCGATTGTCCGCTGATAGTTTTCTTGTATCTGCTTGGCGATTGCTTTGCACTTAGATTCTGTCCGGCTAGCAAGCGTAATCTCGGTAAAAATATCGGGTAATTGAGCGCATTTTTGCGCAACGACTTGACCGACGCCACCAGCGCCGATAATCAATACTTTTGCCATAGTCATAGTCCTGTTCTTTCAGTTGTTACAATAATCTTATTCAATAATATAGCCTTAGCTAAGCGCTATTACGGCTCAATGTTCTCTCTCGTAGTAGGTGTAACCTTGCATACTCGAGTTAAAGGTTTTGATCATCTGCTGACGCTCTCGTGCTGTAATTCGTCCTTCTTTTACCGCTCTCTCAGCCGTATTTCGGTAGTTGAGCATCATATTTTTAGGTTGATACTCTACATAGCTGAGTACGTCAGATATGGTGTCTCCATGAATTTCTTTAACGAAATCAAAGCTGCCATCAGCGTTCAGACGCACGCTGACGACATTAGTATCGCCAAACAAGTTATGCAGATCACCTAAGGTTTCCTGATAAGCGCCGACCAGAAACACCCCCAAGTAATACTCTTCACCTTCTTTAATCGGGTGTAATGGGAGTGTTTTTGCTGTGCCGAATTCGTTGATAAATTTATCAATTTTTCCATCGCAGTCACAGGTTATATCCGCCAGCACTGCCTGACGTGTTGGCGTCTCATGCAGCCTGTGAATTGGCATAATCGGAAACAGTTGATCAATCGCCCATATGTCTGGCAGCGATTGAAATAGGCTAAAGTTTCCATAGTAGATATCTGCCAACGATAGCTTAAGGTCTTCCAGGTCTGGTGGCGTTTTATCCATTGTATCTAACAGGTCTGCGATACAATGAAGAACATCGAGAAATAAGTTTTCTGCGATTGATCGCTCTCTTAATGAGAGCTGCCCACGCTTGAATAAAGCACGCACTTCATCACGATAAAAATGCGCATCGTTATAACACTCCTGTACTCGCCGTGGCGATAGGTAGTCTTTTATCTCACGAATCTTTGTGAGTAGTTGATGCTCCTCAGGCGATGGTTCGGGCAGACTGATTGGTTCAAAAATATTGGTATCTAGAATATTGAACAGCAGAATTGAAGAGTAAGCGACAGTTGCTCGCCCAGATTCCGTGACAATCGTTGGGTGAGGAATATTATGGTCGTCCAAGGTTTGCTTGAGAGTATCGACAATATCTTCACAATATTCTTCAAGCGTGTAGTTACGACTTTTATCGTCATTGCTTTGTGCGCCGGTATAATCAACCGCTAAGCCACCACCCAAATCTATATGGGTTAATTCTGCACCCTCACTCATTAGGTCAGTAAAATAGCGGCAGGCTTCTACGACACCACTTCGAATATCATGAATGCTGGGGATTTGTGAACCTAAGTGGCAGTGCAATAATTCGAGGCAGTGCAGCATGTTCTCTTGCTTTAGCTTATCAACCACATCGATAAGTTGTGTGCTAGTTAGACCAAACACACTGCGATCACCGCTCGTTGAATTCCAATGCCCACTGACTTGAGAGGTCATTTTCACCCGCACACCAATGTGGGGTTGAATGTTCATTTGGCGGCTCAATCTTATAATAATGGGCAGCTCGGTTAAGGTTTCAATCACAAAAAAGCATAGGAAGCCCAGTTTGGTTGCTTGTAAACCAAGCTCAATAAACTCTTCATCTTTATAGCCGTTACAGATAATCAAACTGCCCGGCTCTTCAAGTGTCGATAGCGCAGCAATCATTTCAGGTTTACTGCCGACTTCAAGGCCATGCTTGAAACGAGCACCAAAACTGGCAATCTCTTCAACAACCTGCGCTTGTTGATTTACCTTGATCGGATAAACACCCCGATAAGGTGATTGATAGTTTAACTTTTCTATCGCCTCAGCAAAGGCATCATTTAGGCGCTTAATTTGAGCATCTAGAATATTTTCGACTCGCAACAAAACCGGCATCTGAAGGTCCCGATCGATCATTCCTTCTACAATGTTCATCAAAGGAATAGAGACATTCAAGGTTTTCGCCGTGACACAGCCTTCATCAGAAACTCCGAAGTAGTCATTACCCCAGTGATCTATACCGTACCGGTCGATGTTCTGCTTAATTTTACTCGGTTTATCTTGTTGCTGATCCAATACTAGCTCCTGAATCGTTGTTATCGTTTGATGCGAAGAAGTCGACTTACTCGCTTTCAATAGTTGGTAGCTGTCTCTTCCACTTAAGCTTCTTCTCTATCGAAGATATAACCATGCCAGCGATATCTTTACGTGTCGCTGTCTCAATGCCTTCAAGACCTGGGGAAGAATTCACCTCAAGCAATAACGGACCGGAATCAGACCGTATAATATCAACGCCAGCAACCTGAAGACCTAATACTTTAGCAGCCTTCACTGCTAATGCTCTTTCTTCTTTGGTTATTTTTACGATTGACGCCGACCCGCCTTGATGGATATTCGCTCTGAACTCACCAGGGGCTGCTGAGCGCTCTATTGAAGCAACAACTTTTCCATCAATAACAAAACATCGTAAATCTTTGCCATTTGCCTCTTTAATAAATTTTTGCACAAGCAAGTTAGCCCTCAAAGACTTGAAGGCGTTGATAACACTTTCTGCTGCTTTTTTTGTTTCGGCCAGAACGACACCTCGCCCCTGTGTGCCTTCAAGAAGTTTCACGATCAAGGGTGCGCCGCCCACCATTTCAATGAGGTCATTTGTGTCTATTGGTGAGTTAGCAAAACCAGTCGTTGGAATATTGATGCCACTCTTGAGCATGAGTTGCAAAGAGAACAGTTTGTCTCTGGACTGTGAAATTGCAGCTGAGGAGTTCGTTGTATAGATCCCCATGCTTTCAAATTGGCGAGCTAATGCGGTTCCGTAAAATGTCACGCTAGGTCTTATTCTTGTAATGACAGCATCCAAATCATTAAGTATCGTTCCTCCGCGATAATGCGCTTCAGGTTCCAGTGCATCCAGTTTCATATAGCATTGCTTAACATTGAGGAAAACCATTTCATGGCCTCGCTCTTCGCCAGCCTCCAGTAATCTCTGGTTGCTATACAGCTCTTCATTGCTTGCGAGCAGGGCGATCTTAAGACCACTCTTTTCAGGTTCCTTTTTTCCATAATATCCATCGATTGTTTCTTGTGAAATTGCACCCATCAAGTCTTCTTGTTCAGGGTCAACAAGCATCCGGCCTACCATAGCTTCTCTCCCAAGAAGCATTCTGAAACCCATGGAGTCTCTATTAGCAAGCGTTAACTCTACTTCCCAAATCATTTCACCAATTTTTAGTGGCGCTTGCACAACAAAACGGGTTTCTGAGACGCCACTAGAGCTTTTAACAACTCGCTTGTCTATGATCGGGCGCTCACACCTGATAACTGTACGGCGATTATTCTGAAGCGGGTGCACTTCAAAACTCACCCATGCAGCCCCATCTCTACGAAATTGCTGAATGTTGAAAGCATGAATAGACGATGTTTTTGCCCCCGAATCCACACGCGCTTTTATGGCCGGGATTCCTAGCTCGGGAAATGCGCACCACTCCTCGCTACCAATGACTACTTTGTTATCGCTTGGTGACATAGGTGACTCCGGTGTGCGAATAGGTTGAATATAAAAGACGTATAGCGTTACTGGTGAGGGAACGGAATCACTAATCAGTGGATTCAGTTTCCTCAGGGTCGCATGTTTGCCAAATACCATCACTATCTTGATAGGAGCCGTATTGAGCGCATTGCTCTTCTTTAGTTTGAGGTTCTTCTGCGAGAGAAAAGTTCGGAATCAACATAGGTATGACCAAGGCCAGAACAGCGATGAACTTATTCATATTCATGTTCATAATTTCCTGATAAATAAAAATTATCGATTAGTAAATTAGATCCCCTTATTGAGAAGGCCTAATCGCTTAAGTTGCTGTCATCATCATAAGATGAAAAATCTACTGATGAAGAAGGCTGGGCGCCCATAGAAATGTGTAAGCGCTGCCTTTGATTGCTTACTTCTAAGAAGCGTTTCCACGCTCTTTCATGAATGCTAGAGGCCTCTTTTTTCCCCATAAAAACGGATACAAACTCTTTCTCTTCATCACACCTAGGCTTTAGCTCTCCGCCATAGAGAGCCTTGTATGACTTACCATAATCTTCGAGTAATTGTGCTTGTTCTTTAGTAAAGTGGCCGCTTCTTGCTATTCCTTTTGGAAAATGCTCTATAGCCCAAAATTTACCCGTTGTGTGGAATGCTTGTTTATTAGCCATATTTTTGCCTAATATAATCTAACCATCTTATTTCGCGCGATTATGCTTTCAATCGATTTATGCTGTAAAATGAACTTTTTTTCTAATTACGATAAATATTTTTAATCGATATGAATACAGATCTTCTGCGCACTTTTATGGAAGTTTCCAAGACTCGACACTTCGGGAAAGCAGCAGAAAATCTTTGCTTAACCCAATCTGCTGTAAGCTTTCGAATTAAGCAGCTGGAAGAAAGTGTTGGAATGAGTTTGTTTACGCGCGAGCGTAATAACATACTATTAACCCCCTCGGGCGAACGTTTATTACCCCATGCTGAAAATGTACTCACATCGTGGCAGTCAGCACTACAGGATGTAGGTGCGGCTGGCCAGCTGGATATGCAGATCGCTTTGGGCAGCACCTCAAACCTCTGGGACACTTTTCTACAGTCACTTTTACCAAAAGTGGTCGATACCTTTGACGGTTTAAACATTCGGACTGAAATTAGCAGTCCTCAAGATTTGACGAGGGCCTTGTTAGGTGGACGTATCGATATAGCTGTTTTACTAGACCCGCCAAGTGTTACGGAATTAGTTCTCACTAAAATTGGCAAGGTCGAGTTAATGTTTGTATCTGACCAAAACTGGGCTGCAACTGAAGAGCTTGCCAAAACTAAACATATTTTTGTTGACTGGGGAACATCTGTAAATGTCCTTCAAGCTCGCCTCTTCAATCAACCACACACACCGATTCTACATACAGGACAAACTCATATAGCCTTGGAATTTCTAATGACATACGGTGGGGTAGCTTTATTACCAAAGGTACTCGTTGAACAGTTTGTTCAATCTAAGCAGTTATTCCCTATTCACGGTGCCGAGTCATTTGTAAGGGAAGTTTATGCTGTTCATAGTGATGCGTCGCAAAAACAAGATATCGTTTCATCCGTAGTTGATTTGCTAAAAGAAGAAGATCTAAAGCCAGCGTTTGTGTGATCTGAGCACCCAATGGAAAAATTCACCTTTAAATTAATTAACCAGTACGAGGGGCGTAGAAAGCTCGTAAGCAGACATTACCGAGCGCCATAAGAATAAGCGACCTTGTATGGCGATAATTTTAATTACAGTCTAATATTCATTTAATGGATGCTTTATAAATAATAACCCATACCTTTCTAATTCTGCGGATACTTGATGTTTTTAAAAGAATCTACTGTAACTCTTTGGCTTTCAAAGCTTGCTAGCGGAGAAGTGACAGAAACAAATGCCCCAGCATGGCTGTTACCGTTCGTAAAAAACGAGTCTGACGCCGATCTTCTTAAAATCGCCGACAAGACAGTTGATTCGGCAAAAGTGGTATCAAGGTTTGGACGTGAAGGTTTACAGCTAAACAGCCGGTTAGATGAGGTTGTATCCGAATCGATTCAACTAGCGAGCGCTATCGAAGAAATGTCTGCTACCGCGCAAGAAATAGAGTCACTTGGTCAACAGGTACTTGAGCGTGCCCAGCATACATGCGATGAGGCTGGTAGAGGCAGTGACGCCCTTAGTTTACTTGTTCAAAAACTAGACTCAATTGAATCATCTATCAAAGATGTTGGGCGTAATGCCGAAACTTTTGTTGAACAAACTAAAAGTATCATTCAGTTGACGACTACTGTTAATGAAATCGCTGATCAGACGAATTTACTCGCGTTAAACGCTGCTATTGAAGCCGCACGAGCAGGAGAGTTTGGACGCGGATTTTCCGTAGTCGCCGATGAAGTGCGTGGACTCGCTCACCGCAGTGCTGAAGCAGCGAGTGAAATTCAATCTATTGTGAGCGGTGTAGTAAATGGAGCTAATGATGTAGAACGCATCGTAGGAGAAACTATTGGTGTACTAGAAGACTCTCATCAAGACCGAAAACAGTTAGTTCAAACAATTTCTGATGCTCAAACCGCTGCTACAGAAAATGTTGATGCAACAGCTCAAATTGCCTCAGCAGCAACAGAGCAAGCTTCCGTAGCACAAGATATGGCAAGAGGTGTGCAAAATACCGCTGATGGCATTAATGAATCATTCACCATTTTCAAAGATATGTATAAAAATGTCGAATATCTACGTGACCTGCAAGTAGAGTGTTTGAGCTACTTTGATGTAAGCAACGATGATGTACTGCTTCGCATGGCCAAGAGTGACCATATTGTGTGGGTAGATAAGGTTATCCGTTTTGCATTATTTGGACAAAACAGCGTACAAGAGAGTGAGCTAAAAGATCATACCCAATGTCGCCTTGGGAAATACCTAATGTCTGATAAAGGACAGCAGCTAAGTTCCAAGAGTCGCTTCAAAGAGCTTTATGAAGATGTTCATCCGAAAGTACACGCTAAGGGCATAGAAATCTATAAGGTCGCACGAGCAGGCGCTGAACCATTATCTCTGCAGGGTGCAGTTGAAGAGCTTATTGGCTTATCAGATAGCGTATTGGATATTCTTAATGAATTTATCCAGCACCGTTAGAATTTCTTAGACCTTGCAATATTACCTCTGTTTCAGAAGGTGAAAAACAGCCCGCCAATATGAGGCTTGTGGCGCTTCGAAATGCTTGCTTTAGATCTCGCCGGCAATGCTAGGTTTAGGTCTGCTTTCAAAAGCAAAAAAAGTGGCGTATTAATCATAGCAACAAATTTAGCGACGCTAAGCTTCATCTATTTTTTTGCACAACTGCAAATTCAAAGCTTAGCTAAAGCACTATTTCTCTAGCTTCAAAAGCACCCTGCGATTCAGCTCTTGCGCCTGAGCCGAGTCTTCTTTTCTGGCTGGTCTAGAGTCACCATAGCCTTTAGCACTGATACGAGCTTCTGCGACTCCCTCAGAAATAAAGAAGTCCATTAAGGTTTCCGCGCGTCTTTCGCTTAGTTCCTGCTCGGAGGTGATTTCGCCATACAAGGATGCATAGCCATTTGTGTGAACCTCAATAACAATTGGCTTTGCTTGCTTTCGAAGCTCTGGTAGCAAGCTATCCAAAATAGACGCCCCTGAACGAGCCAAGTCATAAGACCCTGCATTAAAAAGAACACGAGAACTAAGTTGCAAGCTTAGGTAGGGTTCAGAATCTTCTATTTGAACATGCTGTTTTAAGTTTCCTGTATTGATAAGCGTGGCGAGTACTGAAGCATCAAGTTCGCCACCCTCTTGGCCAATACCGGTCAAATCCATCAGTTCATCAGTGAACACAGACAAATCAGCAGGCTTCTCAACAGGCGCCAAAACAGGTGCCTGCACTGAGCGAAACGTTAAATACAGCAATAAGCCCAGCGCTAGCATGAGCAGGAATAAATCAACAAATATGGAAGAGTTCGAGCCTTGCTCAGACACACCTTCACTTGATTGAAACTTAGCAAGTCGAAGTTTTTCAGACCAAGAGCTTGCGTCCTTCTTCTGAGCCTTCTCTGCGAAGCCATCGACTTTAGATAACATGGCCTTGAAATTATCAGCAGGACGCCTATGGCGTAAGTCTGAATAATTATCTGAGCGATTTAATGCACTACTCATTTACGTTTCTCAAGCAGTAGAAGTTTATTAAGCAGAGCGCTGAAGCCCAAATTTCACTAACATTGGCTTCTTCGAAGCTCGCTTTGGCTTTTTAGTGGTTTGCTGATTAGCTGATAATGCGTTCATGCTTTCGATGTAAGTCATCAAGGTCTCGCGAATCACCGCAGGCGTCCGACGCTCGTGAATCAGAACAATACCTTCTGCAAGCAAGGTAATATGCTGAACCTCTTTTAATCGACGCTGCTCCAGCCTTTCAGCAATCGGTTTGAATACAAAGCTCGCCAGGATTAAACCATAAAAGGTACTAACCAAGGCAAAACCCATAAGGCTTGCCGCCTCAGAAACGGCTCTGCCCTGCTCCAAGATAAAAGCCATATTGAGCAAGGCCAGCACGGTACCGGCAATACCAAAAGTCGGTGCAAGATTCGCCAGGGTGCGGAAGATGCCTATATAGCGCCCTTCATTTAAATTTACCTGGCTAATCTGCCAATTGAGAAGTGAAAGAATATCGTCGCTTGGCTGGCGATCCCTGATCATCTGCAGCCCCTTTTTCAAAAAAGGTTTATCCAGTTTTGATAAATCCCGGTCGATCAGGGTGTATTGGTTTCTAAACCAAAGCTGAGCAAAATGAAGAATGATATTGGCTTCGTTTGCCACGTCAGAGTGCTCGGCTTTATTTCTTGGAAAAGCTTGTCGAAATGCGGCAAGGCAATCGTCAAATGAGTGACTCAAGACAGCCCCGGTAAAAGTTCCCAAAACCACAAGCAACAAACCTGGAAGGTTCAAAAACTTTAAAGGTTCAAGGCTTGATAAGGCCAGCACCAGAACAAAGGCAGCCAACAGTAATAAAACAAGAGTGCGGCCCGTTAGCTTCTGCCGGGAAAGAGCTTTAAAAGACATGAGATTATTCCATCAATAAATATTTCTAATGGAATATGCATAAACTGCGCCTAATGGTGATTTTGGAAAAAACAAAACCTGAAGCGATAAGCAAAGCCTAGAAAACTAAACTTAAGCTATTGTTAAATAACAAATTAACTTGAAATACTTTATATAAAGCTAATATTAAAAACTAGCCTTTCAATCTAAGGTATGAAGAAAGGAGCCAAAAGTTCGTCAACACAAACAAATAAAACCGTCATATTTTTGCCTGTTTATGCTGACACTCTATCCCTGAGTGTTTGTAAGCGCTCCGGCGTTCCAACATCGAGCCAATAGCTCTGGATACGCTCACCACCAACTCGCTGTGCTTCAATCGCAGTTCGTAGCTGAGGGCCCAATTGCGAAGGGCCAGGTTTTATATCCTTAAAGAAATCTCGGTGAAACAAAGCAATTCCGGCATAGGTCAGGTGCTTGCCATCATTTGTATTCGCTGACAACTTACCGCTACTTTGTAAGACAAAATCCCCTTTTAAATTGTGCTCAGGATTATCCACTAGCGCGAGATAAGCCTCCCGCGACTCATTGTGAGTAGAAGCGTTATTCAGAAATTCAGCAATATTCAACTCACTATAAACATCGCCATTGATAAGCAAAAACTCTGGCTCGGCTTCGTCCGTCAACATTGAAAGCGCTTGAACAATACCACCCGCCGTTTCCAGAAGTTCAGATTCGTGACTGTAATGTATACGTAGGCCCCACTTTTCGCCATTCCCCAGGCTAGCCGGAATTTGCTGAGCTAACCAATGCGTATTAATCACCACATCTTGAATACCTGCCGCAGCGAGCTTCTCTAAGTGAAATTCGATCAGGTACTTCTCACCTATCCTCAATAAAGGCTTGGGGACATGCTCCGTCAAAGGCCGCATACGCTTGCCAAGGCCTGCTGCAAGAATCATCGCTTTCATGAAGAAGCTCCCAGCTTTTCTGATAGCCCAGGCAATACCCTCTGCTCAAGAAAGTGAGTCAGCTCCTGAAACTCAGGGTAAGCCGCACTGACTTTAACGATATACTGCACCGTTCTTGGAATATCATTCAAATAGCCATGCTTTCCATCTCGCAGGGATAGACGAGCAAAAATACCGGCCGCTTTCAGATGCCGCTGCATGCCCATTAAGTCGAAATCTCGTTTGAACTGTTCAAAGCTCGCTTGTCGCTCAGCCGAATCACTCAATAAGTCGTAAAAGTCTCTGCACCAAGACTCAAGCTGCTCGTTTGGCCAAACGATGTAACAATCACGAAGCAGGGAAACCAGGTCGTAGGTGTTAGGACCTTGCACCGCATCCTGAAAATCGATTATTCCCAGCTCTTCACCAACCACCATCAAATTTCGCGCATGATAGTCACGATGGACAACGACTTGTGGTTGAGCCAAAGCACTTTCTTCCAAAGCATGAAAGCTTGCCTTTAAAAGCTGCCTCTCGTCTTCACTCAAATCAAGACCAAGCTTTTTCTCAAGCAACCAGTCTGGGAACAGGGCCATTTCCCGTTGCAGCAGTGCACTATCATAGAGTGGTAGAGCATAATCATTTGCTGGCTTAAGACTTTGGATCTTTAGCAGCGCCTTCATGGCTTGCGCATAGTGTTTATTACCACTTTCTATCACCGGGCTATCGGGATTCAGGTAAGGCAACAATAGCTCATCTCCCAAATCGCTTAATAATAGAAAGCCTTTATCCAAATCAACTTTTATCAAAGCCGGAACATTGACCCCTTGCTCTCGCCAACTACGTGCCAAGCAAACAAAGCTATTAGAGTCTTCCTTTTCAGGGGGAGCATCCATTGCGATTAAAGACTGGCCGGGCTGTTGAAAGCGGAAGTAGCGCCTGAAACTTGCATCGCCCGAGACAACCGAGAGCTCGGCTTTTTCTATCTCCAATGCTTCGGCAACCCAGGTACAGAGTGCTTGATACCGTTGATCCATCAATTAATCCTAATGTGTTTTCTTCTATTGAGTTGAATAAGACTTTATCGCTTTGGCTATGTATGCGTCAGTGTATATGACTAAGAAAGGCATGACCTTCATTCGCTGCGGCTATCCTAATCAAATTATATGTGCGCAGCAAAACTTAGCGAATTAAAAAAATGAGAGAATAAATCCAAGCGACTGGCTTTGAGTCTCAACAAAAGTTAAATGACATCCCTCCTGGCAGCGTTTATTATTCGCAACTAGGTTTGTTCATTAAACTAGCTAACCCTCTCGCTACTCATACTGGATCTCTGCATTGCCAACATTATCGCCATTTAAAGCTCCATCAAAGCGCATCTTCATAAGAGCAGTGCCTTTAATGTTAAGCATGAGCGCATCTGTCTGGGCAAATGATAATAGTTCGCTAACAACAGAGGCATGCTCATCAGCAAAGTCTGCGTCACCTTCAACAGAGCTGACATCAGAAAAACCGGTTAAGCCTGAAGAAGGTATTGTGATTCACGCCAAGGAAGTTAACTACCTTCCTGATGAAAACCTGGAGCTTAAGGGCGATATCGAATTTACTCACGGGCCTTACCATGCTCAAAGTAATGAAGCATCCATTAACAAAATTAGCCAGACAGCTGAACTTAAAGGCGACATCGTACTAAGCAGCCCCGATCTGATACTAAAAGGTGACAGCGCAACGGTAAATATGACCAGCGATAGAGTTTCGGTCATCAATGCCAGCTTCTCGAACCCCAAAACTTCAATTAACGGCAAAGCTTCAGAAATAACACGGGCAGACGAAAATACGCTGCTCATTCATGATGGCTTATTTACCAGCTGTCCGCCCGAGAAAAGAGACTGGGCCTTCGCTGCAGAAAACATTTCTCTCAATAGAGAAGAAGGCTTCGGCCAAGCAAAAAACACCCGTTTTCTGATTAAAGATACGCCTGTGATGTACATTCCCTGGTTTTCGTTTCCGATCGATGACCGCCGTAAGTCGGGCTTCTTATATCCTTCATTCGGTACCTCAAATACAGAGAACGGCATATTTCTATCGACCCCCTATTATTTTAACTTAGCGCCCGACTACGATGCGACGTTTACGCCCAGCTATGTTCATGGCAGAGGGGTACATTCCGATCTAGAACTTCGGCATGCTAGCACTTATACCAATAGCGAGCTCAACTTAGGCTACATCAGCAAAGACAAGTTCTATAATAGCGAGCAGAAAGCAATCGGCCCAGATGACACGGACGCTCGCTGGGGCCTCAGCTTTAGTCAGGATATCAATGCGCATCATGACGGCTGGTATGGCACGCTCAAATATAGCCAGATCAGCGACTTTGACTACCTGGATGATTTGAACCAGGGGCTGAATATAAACCGAAGTGATAACCTTGATCGAAGGGCTGAACTCCATTATTCAGAGGATAACTGGCGATTCAGCTTCTTGATGCAGCAATACAAAAGTATCGATGAAACACTGCTGGCAAGCGAACAAGCTTATCAACGCTTACCTGAACTAAATTATCAATTCGGTTCTATCTACAAACAACTGCAACTCGACTGGCACAGCCAATATGTCTACTTCTACCGTGACCAGGAAGGTCTCGTCGGGGATGAACGTATTATAGGCTCACGCGTTCGACACCAGCCCAAGGTATCATTGCCTTTATCTAAGAGCTGGGGCTATATCAGCCCATCTGTAAGTATCGACCATACCGACTACTTTCTTGAAGATTATACGCCTGTCGACAATAATATCTCTCGCACCATTCCAATTTATGAACTTGATGCGGCTTTATTCTTCGACCGAAGTTCTTTATTCAGTGAAAGCCAATTCTTCAAGTCATCCACGATTCGCCACAGCTTGGAACCACGAGCTTACTATGTGAATGCCAAGAGCGTAGACCAAGATGCTCTTCCTAATTTCGACAGTACCTTACCTAGCTTCAACTATCAGCGACTGTTTAGTCCCTATCGCTTTAGTGGCGGTGATCGAGTCGGTGACAATAACAGCCTGACGATAGGTATCACCAATCGTTGGACCGACATGCAAACTGGGCAAGAGAAAGCTATTGTCAGCATTGGCCAGGTTTACCACTACGATGATCGCGAAGTTGGCATAAATGGCGTTGGAGAGGCCGACCGCAAAGACTCCCTGCTGGCGACCGAGTTTATCTTCCGTCCCTATCCAGGTGTAGAGCTGGCAACGAGTGGTTTATGGGATGCCAGAAACAACCAGACCCAGGAAGGCAATACGAGTTTGCACTTACACAGTCAAGACTACCGTCATGTGCTGAATTTCAGCCATCGCTATATCCAGGGTGAGCTAGAGCAAATCGACACCTCTTTTATTGCGCCTATTTATCCTCAAACCAGTCTAATAGGCCGTCTTCGTTACGACCTTGAGGAAGAGCGCAGCATTGGTTCGCTTGCAGGCATTGAATATAGTAGCTGCTGCTGGCGCGTTCAATTGCTAAGTCAATCTTATCTAGATAGTGATAGCGAAGTCTTACATGGGTTTTTGTTCCGTTTTCAACTAAGTGGTGTTGGCGGTTTTGGACAAAGTACCCGTAGAATGGATCAACATATTCCGGGCTATGCGGCCCGAGAAGAAATTTTAAATTAGAGTTATTTATAGTTATGGCGATGTTTACTCACACCCACAAAAAATCACCTTCAATTCTGAGCCTATTATTTAGCACCCTACTAGGACTTAGCTGTATGGCCTCTGTGGCTCATGCTGAAGAAAACTCTAGACCTGAACTGAGGCCAAATGCAGTACTTCTAGACAAAGTCATCGCCATTGTCGATGACGATATCGTGATGCAGTCTGAGCTAGCCCAACGTGTAAACTCGATCACTAAACGCTTACAGCGCCAGAATACCCCTCTTCCCTCGTTGTCAGTTATGCGACAGCGTGTGCTTGATCAATTAATTCTTGAAAGCATCCAGCTACAAATGGCAAATCGTACCGGTATTCGTATTGGTGATGCCCAGCTTAATACCACTCTAGAGAATATCGCTCGTTCGAATAACATGACGCTCTCTCAGTTTGAAGCGCAACTTGAGCTAGAAGGCGACACCTACGCCAGTGCTCGTGAACAAATACACCGGGAAATGGTCATCTCCAGAGTTCAAAAAAGACAGGTTGACCAACGCGTAAGAGTCACCGAGCAAGAGGTTCAAGCATTCTTAGCCTCAAAAGAAGGTCGAACACAATCTGGCCTTGAGTACTTGATTGGCCATATCTTAATCGCACTCCCTGAATCAGCAGATAAAGAACAAGAAAGAGTAGCGCTAGATAAAGCAAACAACATTCTTAAAGAACTCAAGGCAGGTGAAGATTTCCAGAAAACGGCTGTTGCGCAATCTGACGGTCGCCAAGCACTTGAAGGCGGTGTAATTGGCTGGCGTAAAGAAAGTGAGCTACCAACTATCGCAGCTGACATCATACCCAGTTTGGCCATTCAGGAGCCCTCATCACTTATTCGTACCGGAAGTGGCTTCCACATTGTTACCGTGCTAGATAAACGCGGTGGTCAGGAAAAGCTAATTGAGCAATCGCAAGTCAGACATATTCTGATTTCACCAAGCGAGATTAGAACTGAAGAAGAAGCAAAAGAAATCATCTACAAACTTCACGAACGCCTACTGGGTGGAGACGACTTTGCTGCCATAGCCAAGTCCAATTCAGATGACCCGGTTTCCGCTATTGATGGTGGTAATCTTGATTGGGTTAATCCTGGTCAAATGGTTCCTGCTTTTGAACAAACAATGACTCAGACAAACGTAGGCGAGTTAAGTGAGCCTTTCCGTTCTCAATTTGGCTGGCACATCCTTCAAGTAACAGAGCGACGCGTGAAAGATATGGCAGAGTTGATTCAGAATAACCAGGCTCAGCAAACCCTACATCGCCGCAAATTTGAAGAGGAGCTATCCAACTGGCTGCTCGAAATAAAGGGCGAAGCTTATATCGAAATTAAAGAAGAGTTTGCAGAAGAATCCTAAGCATGGCCGAGAATATTTCTAACGCCCCTCCTGTACTGGCACTCACGCCTGGTGAGCCAGCCGGTATTGGCCCTGAATTAGTCATTCAACTAGCGCAAAGCGAGCTAGCCTGTTCACTGCTTATTTTTGCTGATAAGCAAATGATGGAAGAACGGGCGGCACTCTTGAATCTTGGCTTCTCAGTAAAAGATTGGCAGGAGTATTCTCGGCAAAATGAACCTGGGCTATATATTCAACACGTCTCGCTCGCTCGCCCTTGCCAAGCCGGTCAGCTCAATGTGGCCAACGCCTCCTATGTCGTTGAATGCCTTGACCAGGCGATTGATGCTTGCTCATCAGGTCGTGCCGATGCCTTGGTTACTGCCCCCTTACACAAAGGCATCATCAATGACTCGGGTACTGCTTTCACAGGGCACACCGAACACCTGCAAATGCGATGCGGCGTTAGTAAAGTTGTGATGATGCTAGCAAGCCCTCGTATGAAAGTGGCACTAGCAACGACTCATCTTCCTTTAGCAGAAGTTAGTCGTAATATTGCCCCTGACAACCTGAAACAGGTCATTCAGATTCTCATTGACGACCTGAAGAGCAAGTTTGGTATCAAGCAACCACGTATTCTCGTGGCAGGCTTAAACCCTCATGCAGGTGAAAACGGCCATATGGGCAGGGAAGAAATCGATATTATTGCGCCTGTTATGGCAAGCTTTAAGAGCCAGGCAGAATTACTAGGCCCCTTACCTGCCGATACCTTATTCAATAAAAAATACTTAGAAGAAGCCGATGCAGTACTGGCCATGTATCACGATCAGGGCCTACCTGTGTTAAAGTTCGATGGCTTTGGTGAGTCGGTCAATATTACGCTCGGCCTGCCGATCATCCGTACTTCAGTAGACCATGGCACAGCACTAGATCTCGCTGGCAGCGGGCAAGCAGATGTCGGTAGTTTGAAAACGGCCGTAGATATCGCTTTGCAAATGGCGTCCGCTCAAGGCTAAACAAACAGTTTAACACCCAAAATTCAAGAGAAGGCAGGCAAGATGGCTAAACACAATCAGAAAGCAGGTCACCAGGCTCGTAAGCGCTTTGGTCAAAACTTTCTTCATGACGACGCAGTCATCAGCCGAATCATTAGCGGCATCAACCCCCAACCTGATGATCGTTTGGTAGAGATTGGGCCTGGTCTTGGTGCGCTTACTGAACCCTTGCTTGAGGCAAGCGAAGGAAATCTCCAAGTCGTAGAGCTTGATCGTGACTTGATCCCTATCCTGCGCACAAAATTCTTTAACTATCCCGACTTCGTCATTCACGAATCAGATGCCTTGAAGTTCGACTTTGATCAACTGGCAGATGACGAACATAAGTTAAGAATCGTCGGCAACCTGCCTTATAACATATCAACACCGCTCATCTTTCATTTGCTGGAAAGCATTACTAACCTGAAAGACATGCATTTTATGCTACAAAAAGAAGTAGTAGAGCGTATGGCTGCAGCACCGAGCACTTCACACTATGGCCGCTTGGGTATCATGACTCAGTACTATTGCCGTGTTCAACCACTGTTTATTGTCGGCCCTGAATCATTTGACCCGGCACCAAAAGTTGAGTCAGCCATTGTCCGCCTGGTTCCGCATGCTACGCTTCCTTATCCTGTTGAATCGGTAGAGCGTCTTCAGCATATTGTACGCACAGCCTTCACTAAGCGTCGTAAAACTCTACGTAATGCGCTCAGCGGCGCAGTAGAACCTGAAGCACTTGAGGATTTGAATATCGATGCAGGGCTGCGACCAGAGAACCTGACGGTGGAACAGTTTACTCAGTTAGCGAATTGGAAAAAGTACTAAGAACTAGCTCTCTAAGCCTTACCAAGGCAGAGGCTCAACTCTTGATTGCCAATGCATCGTAGCCAGGTCATCTGTTAAGACCTCTGTTTGCGCCACTACCTTTCGCCAGTAGCTTATTCGCTCTTGGTCACTTAGATTCAAGAAGTCATGACGATCAGGGATTTTCTTATAAGGCAGGCTGGCCACAAATTCTTCTGATGGCACCGGAATATTCGCAAAGTGTGGAAACAGAACAAAACCATCTTTAGGCAACAAAGGTAAGTCAAAAGCATAATCTGTAATGCCCCCATCTTGGTAGACGCCTTCACCCGCGAGGCCTTCCACGCCATCAATAATGACGGGAATAGCACCTGTCGCAAGTAAGGTGTCCTCCAGATTTCCGCTATAGAGGTCTGCATAACGTGTCGGTAAATCGGTGAGCCGTCTATTGAACAACTGACTTCTCGGGTCATGTATTAAGATGCGGGAAAACTGCCAGGCAAGTGTTTTTCGTGAGCAGCGATTGTTTATCGCAGCTAAGCCATAGCCGAGTGATTTGAGGTGTTTATTTTTGCTAGCGGTCAAGCCATGACATTGCGTCGCAATCACATTAAGGTGCCGCCCCTTCGTCGCAAGCACCGCCTCTGCACCTTGTTCTCCCAACAGCTGGTGAATTACCTTTCTACAACCTTCCTGAATTTCTTTGCCGCTGGGTTTCGCCGAATACGTTTGCTCAATATAGGCTTCGCTTAAATTTCGATATGCTGTTTCAGGATTTTGGTGAGCGTAAGTTGCCATGCGCCAGGCACCTGCAGACGTACCTAGTAGCTCCAAGTCCGACTCGCTGGCCTTAAAAAATTGCTGCAAGAAACAATCGATACCATGTAATACCAACCATTTCGGCCCACTTGAAGCACCTAATAACACTTTGATATCGAACGGACTTAAGCCCTGAGCACGCACATGTTGTAAAGCCTGTTCACCTGCATAAACACGCAAAGGCTGGCTGATTGTTTTATCCTTTTTAAACCTTTATTCTTCTGGTTTACGAGCTTGTAGTTACGGGAATGAGATGAGCGAGAGCATAGCGTGATATGTCAGCTAAATCTTCCTTACGAACCACAATGCCATCATGAGATATTTTAATCAAGCCATGTAAAGTAGACCACATCACCTGTGCTAGTCGAAGTGGGTCATCATCTGCTTTTAACAAACCTTGTTGATGAAACTGCTCGGGCAGCTGCGCATAGGCACGAAAGCAATCCTTGGCTGTTCGCTGCAAACGGGGCGAAGGGTTATCGCGCCATAGCTCTCTACCGAACATTAACTCATATTGGGTGTCGTTCTCCATCGCAAAAGATAAATAGCACTGAATCGTTAGCTCCAGACGCTCCTGCATACTTAAGTCGGTTCTTGAAATTGCAGAGGAAAGCTGTTCGGTCAACACCTCAAAGCCTTGCTCTGCCACCGCCGCTAATAAGTCATTCTTATCTTTAAAATGATGATACGGCGCTGATCTTGACACGCCCGCCCGCTCGGCGAGCTTACGCAAAGATAAACCCGGCATACCATTCTCTTGTAGCATCTCCAGCGAGATTGAGATCAGCTTGTTTCGAAGGTCACCATGATGATATTGCTGTTGTTCACTCATAACTCAATGCTCGCACGCCATCTTGACAACGTCAAGATTAATGCTTATCTTGACACTGTCAACTTTGACCTTAAATCACTATTTATCTACTGCTACCGTAGGAGAAGATGCAAAATGAGCTTCAAAACTCTCGAGATCACCACCGAAAATCACATCGCTCACCTTAAGCTTAATCGCCCTGATGCGCTTAACGCGATGAATATCGATTTCTGGCAAGAGCTACCTGTTGCTATCCGTGAAATCGATGCCTCAGCAGAAGCGCGCGTAATAGTGATATCTTCTACTGGCAAGCACTTCAGCGCGGGCATGGACCTAGCTGTATTCACCAGCGGTAACTCAATTCCAATGGGCGGCGACCCTTCACGCATGGCTGAAAACCTACGCCGTGCCGTGCTAGAACTTCAAGATGCTTTTAACGTATTAGAAGAGGCGCGTATCCCGGTTCTGACTGCCATTCAAGGTGGCTGCATTGGTGGTGCTGTAGATATGGTTTGTGCGAGTGACAGCCGTTACTGTACTGAAGAATCATTCTTCACCATCAAAGAAACCCAGCTTGGTATGACAGCAGATTTAGGCACCATGCAACGCCTACCTAAACTCATTCCAGAAGGCATCATGCGTGAGTTGGCTTATACCGGACGTAAGTTCGACGCTGCAGAAGCAAAAGAAATCGGTTTAGTGAACAAGGTTTTCGCAAACCAAGAAGAAATGCTGGAAGGCGTAATGAGTATCGCAGCCGAGATAGCCAAACAGTCTCCGGTTGCTGTGGCTGGTTGTAAGGAAATGATCAACTATAGCCGCGACCATAGCGTTGCTGACAGCCTCAAATACATGGCCACCTGGCAATCAGGCATGTTCCGTCCACAGGATATGATGAAGTGCTTCCAGGCCAAAGCGATGAAGACTGACCCAGACTTTGAACCTTTGCTTCCGATTAAACCTTTGTTTACTTAATATTCAAACACCGGGAGCAAACGCTTTTGTATCCCGGTGCCAGCTTTCTAAGAAAATAGGCGTCCAAACGGCTTATCCCAAGGTGTTCCTGTTGCCATTAAACTTAGTTTTTGCAGTAAATTCACCGGACGAGCTTCACTATCTAAGGGTAGCTGGTAATCTTCTTTCAGACCTGAATCAAGCCCCTCCATCAACACAAGTCGGCCATAGGGTGCTAACAAGGTATCAACCCTTAGGCGGTCTGACTTATTTAATGAACAGTACAAATCCTGAAGAACTTCCAAGCAATAAACCCGGTAATGCACGACCTTCAAGTTTGAAAATGAAACGTCTTCATTCGCAAAATCCATGACAGCTCGCCCATCCAGCCAAGCTTCTGCATTTTTCAGCAGCATAGGCCAATAAGTTTTCATAATATCTTTCAAAAAGTAATGCCAACCTTTATGGCTAAAGTCACTCTGGTGCGCCCTTCCTTTAACCCCACTTCCTTTGACATTCCACATTCTAGCTACCCATTCATAGACTTCCGGAGCTTCTTCTCGCATTACTTGGGCCGGTGCTGGGTCTAGTGAAAAGTGACGAAACATCGGCCCAAAAAAAGCAAAATCAACCAGACTTGGCCGATTACCCAATAGAAAGGGCTGATCTCTCAATAATACTTTCATTGCACAAAGCAAATGATAATAATGATTTCTAACATAGGGTTCTGTTTTTGAAGACACGCCATCCCCTTCTAGAAAGGTTTTGGTTTGTCGTTGCGCAAAATACCAAGCACCGATTTTTTTAGGCAAAGGCCAGTCTGACAAGACTTCTTCACTAATTCTCTGAGCAAGAAGCTGACGAGTCTCGGGGTAACGCCAACGCCAAAACATCGCTGAGCGCCAACACCATTCATCAGCATAGTCTTCAATTAATTTTGACATGAATAAGTCAACAGGGTCTTCTGGCATAATTGAGTGCTGTGGAAAATTCGACTCCAACCAATCGAACATAGGCGTCGTATCCTTTAACCACTGCCCATTGGCTAAACGCACCACGGGGACTTTCATTAAACCTGTATGAGGGTAAACCTTATTCACCAAGTCCCCTACAGAAGCATTTACCCGTTCAAAGGGAATCTCTTTATAACGCAGTAAGGCTTCAAGCTTACCGCTAAAGTAAGATACATCCGCAAGATAAACCCTCAAAGGCTCATACAGTAGCGAATCAGGTCCATTTAGCTCATCAGCCTCGTCTTTAACCGCACGATTGGTCATTGCCATCATCTCTTCCGTTATTATTTTCTTTCATGGTTTTACGCAGTCATACAGCAAGTATCAGGCCATTCCCGCTTATTTTTTGAACAGACACTAAACTAAGCGCTACAAATAGGCGACTGAAATTACACTTGCAGAATATATTCAAGAAATAATATACTGTATATCCATACAGGCATTTACTATGAAAAACTTCATTGATTTACTCGAAAAGAAACAGCTAATCTGGCATGGCCGGAGTAGGCAACAAGCACCTGAGTTCGAAACATCCGGCTACTCCGAGCTCGATGTTCACTTGTCTGGCGGCTTTCCAAAAAAAGGCGTTGTAATGCTGCACTCAACTTGTGGTATCGGCGAGCTTCGCCTGTTATTACCCTCGTTAATAAACAAACAAGGCCTCTGCATATTTATCAACCCGCCAGGTATTTTGAGTGCTGAGTTCTTTTATCATCAAGGCATTGAGTTAGAGCGCATACTACTTATTAATACTAACTCTGCGAATGAAGCCTTGTGGTCTGCAGAACAGTGCTTGAAAAGTGGTGCCTGTGAGGCCGTACTCCTGTGGCAAAACCAACTAGAAGTTCATCATATTCAACGCTTACAATTAGCCAGTAATCAGGGGCAGTGCCGTCAGTTCATCTTTCGAACAGCAAAGCAGCAAAGCCTTTCACTACCAGTCAATTTGAGCTTGCAACTAAAGGCTGAAGAGCGAGGTATCGCGATTACCATCGCAAAACAAAAAGGTGCCTGGCCAAAACCCGAATTCTCTCTCAATATGTCTTCTTATTGGCCTTCACTGGCACTACAAAACACGAACAACATCATCCCTTTCCCTGCTTCTAAAGCGGTATAAAGGTGATGCTATGTCTCTATCAACTTTATGGCTTTACCTCCACTTCCCTTCACTACAAATCGATAGCCTGTTTTTAAACCAGGCAGCATGCAATCAGGACGAACAGCAAGCCGTTATCGTAATCAATGGTCAAAAAAACATCGTAGTTCAAGCCAATGATCATGCCCTACAGCAAGGTATTCATTTGGGAATGGGGCTAGGTAGCGCTGCCTCCTTATGTCGTGAGCTCTGTGTGCATGCTTATGATCCCGAAATAGAAAGAAAGAAACTGCTTGAAATAGCTCACTGGCTCTATTTAGTCACCTCCGACATAAGCCTTTGCGGTTCAAATGGTTTGTTGTTACGGGTCAGTAATATGTTGAGCCTATATGATGGGCTCACGAGTTATTGGCAAACCCTAAAACAGCATTTGGAAAAACAGCAAGTCCATTATCAATACGCCAGTGCATACTCACCTCTAGCGGCTGAACTACTCGCAAGATCGGGCCTAAATCTGATTAGTGACGAACGTAAACAAGTGCTAGCGCACCTCAAGCAGCAAAAGCTTAGTGAAAGCCGCTTGCCTGATAAACAAATTGAGCGCTTGCAACGTGTCGGTATTCGAGACATGCAAGCACTCCTGGCTGTTCCCTCAGCAGAGCTTGCCAAACGTTTTGACCTATCCCTGGTTAATTATGTCGGACAACTCACCGGCACTCTGCCACAAGCCGTCCATTTCTATCATCCTCCCATGCAGTTTTCACGTTATTTGGAATTACTATTTGAACTCTCTAATCTTCAGCTTCTTGAAAAGCCCTTACTGCGCTTACTCAATGCACTGGAAGAGTTTTTACGAATCCAAAATCTTTATGCCTATGAGTTAAAACTACAACTTCATTTACGAGATAAAGGCTTTCAAGAAGTTTTTGCCAGCTCAGCAAAAGGTGATTATCTGGCAAAGGTATGGCTGGATTTATTCAGCTTACGTTTTGAGTCGGTTAAAGTCCCTTCGCCAGTTATTGGCATCACTATCTCGGCACATAAAACAAAAGCCAAGCACGAAGAAAGCATGGATTTTTTTGAGGGCGGACAGCGCAATGGCTCTTCTTTAGAGCTCATCTCAACACTTCAGGCAAAACTGGGCCCTGATTCAATTAAGAATATTGATTTAGTAGATGACCCACGGCCTGAGCTAAGCACCTGTTTACGTAACTATCAAAACCGGCCTATAAAAAAAGGCATGGCGAACCACCTGACAATCGACAAAGCAAAGCTTCGTCCCAGCCTTTTATTCCCCAAACCAAAAGTATTAAGAGAACGCGTCACGCTTATTGAGGGGCCTGAACGTATCGCGACAGGCTGGTGGGATGAGCAAAACGTTATTCGTGACTACTTTATTGCGCGTGCACATAGCGGCGCTTGGCTATGGGTATTCAGAACACCTGAACAACGTTGGTATTTACATGGAGTATTTGCCTAATGCAGCCTCACTATGCCGAGCTTTTCTGCCAGAGTAACTTCTCTTTTTTGGAAGGCGCGTCTCATGCTGAAGAACTGGCTATCCAGGCTTCATTTTTAGGCTATCAAGCACTCGCTATTACCGATGAATGTTCAGTCGCCGGTGTAGTCAAAGCACATACGGCGATAAAAGAGCATCAGCTACCAATAAAGCTGATTGTCGGCAGCCTCTTCCGCCTCGGCAAACATCTAGAATTGATACTACTCTGCCCCCATCGACAAGCTTATGCCGAGCTATGTCGCTTAATTACGAATGCTAGACGTCGAGCCAAGAAAGGTGAATACCAATTAACAGACTGGGATATCATGAGCATTCAGCATTGCCTGCTTATCTGGTTACCCAGCGGTAAGGCGCATGACCATTCCCAAGCCAAATGGCTGAAGAAGCATCACGCCAACAGACTTTGGCTTGGCTTACAGCGCCACCTGAAATACAACGATAAACAATATATCCAGCACTGCCAGCGTTTGGCCGAAAGTTGGGACTTAGCCATCACCGCCTGCGGTGGTGTATTAATGCATACCGCAACACGCCTACCGCTACAGCACGCTCTGACAGCCATCAGAAAAGGCCGTACCATTGCTCAGTCTGGCAAGCAGCTACTTAACAATACCGAGCGTTGTTTAAGGTCCAGACAGAAAATAAGCAAACTGTTTCGCGAGGAGTATTTACACGAAACTCTTGTTATCGCCCAACAATGCCAATTCAAGCTTAATGAACTTCGTTACGAATACCCTAGCGAGCTAGTCCCGAACAATGAAACACCCATCTCTTACCTGCGTACTTTAGTCACACAAGGCGTGAGGTTTCGTTTCCCTCAAGGTATTCCTGATCATATTCAGTCAACCATAGACAAAGAGCTGAATCTAATTGCAGAGCTGGACTATGCCTACTTCTTCCTAACGATCCACGACATTGTAATGTTCGCCAAACAAAGAGGAATTCTTTATCAAGGAAGAGGCTCTGCAGCCAACTCGGTAGTGTGTTATTGCCTGGAAATCACCTCTGTCGACCCTCGCCAGATATCTGTATTGTTTGAGCGCTTTATCAGTAAGGAGCGCAATGAGCCGCCTGATATCGACGTCGATTTCGAACACGAACGCCGTGAAGAAGTCATTCAGTATATTTATCAGAAATACGGCCGAGAACGAGCAGCCTTAGCTGCAAGCGTCATCACTTATCGCTTTAAAAGCGCCGTCAGGGATGTTGGTAAAGCCTTAGGTATCGCCGAAACACAACTTGAGTTTTTTATTAAGAACGTTAATCGACGTGACCACAGCTTGACTTGGCAGTCACAGATCATCGAATTAGGACTCAACCCAGACACAGGTAAAGGCCAGCAGTTTATTAATCTCGTTAATGAAATTATGGGATTTCCTCGTCACCTTTCACAACATGTTGGTGGCTTTGTCATTTCATCCGGACCGCTATACGAACTCGTACCTGTCGAAAATGCCAGTATGGAGGCACGTACCGTCATTCAATGGGATAAAGATGACCTGGAAAGCCTTGGGCTACTGAAAGTCGATGTATTGGCGCTCGGTATGCTCAGCGCTATCCGTAAGACATTTTCCCTTATTCAACAATACCACCAACGAGACTTGAGCATCGCAGATATCACCCGTATGCAGGATGACCCAAAGGTTTATCAGATGATTCAGCGAGCCGACACTATTGGCGTGTTCCAGATCGAGTCTCGTGCACAGATGAGTATGCTGCCACGTTTAAAACCAGAAAATTATTATGACCTGGTGATTCAGATCGCTATTGTCAGACCCGGGCCAATACAGGGCGATATGGTTCACCCCTTCCTAAAGCGGCGTAATGGTGAAGAGAACATCGAATATCCTTCGGAAGCTGTTAAGGAAGTCTTATCCCGCACGCTGGGAGTACCCATTTTTCAGGAGCAAGTGATCAAGCTGGCTATGGTCGCCGCCGGATTTACCGGGGGCGAAGCTGATCAACTCAGACGCGCCATGGCCTCTTGGAAAAAGACGGGTAAGCTGATGCAATTTAGATCGAAACTGATTGAGGGGATGCTGGAAAGGGGCTATGAGCAAGCCTTTGCAGAACGGATTTTTGAACAAATCTGCGGCTTTGGAGAGTACGGTTTTCCTGAGAGTCATTCAGCTTCATTTGCCGTACTCGCATACGCTTCTGCATGGTTAAAGCATTACTACCCAGTTGAGTTCTACACATCCTTACTCAACAGCCTACCCATGGGTTTCTATAGCGTTTCGCAGCTCGTACAAGACGCTGTACGCCACAACATTGAAGTACGCCCCGTATGTATTAACCAGTCAGATTATGACCATCGTTTAGAAAAACTGCCTGAAAAAGGCTCTAGTCATTACAGCCACGCCATGAGGTTAGGCTTACGGCAGATAAAGAACCTCAGCGAAAAAGGCGCCAGGGAAATTCTCAGCAAACGCCCGAATGCTGGTTATCAAAATGCACAGGCACTTCATCAGCTGACATTGAACCAAAAGGACCTTGAGGCCCTCGCTTCTGCCAATGCTTTACAATGTTTTGCAGAAAACCGCTACGCAGCGCGCTGGGCGCTTATGAATCCGCCTCAAAACTTGGCACTACCTGAGCAAGATTCAAAGCTGCAAGTAAAAGAGGAAGCACAATACCAATACCGGCCGAGCAACTTTGACAACCTGATTGAAGATTACGCCTCGCTACAACTAAGCCTTGAGCAGCACCCTATTACCTTATTAGACCGTATAGGTTGCTTAGGAAAATTTACCCGATCAACACAGCTAGCAAAGATTAAACATCAATCCTTTGTTGATATAGCCGGTGTCGTCACAGGAAAACAATCCCCAGGAACCGCTTCAGGTGTAACCTTTATGACCTTGGAAGATGACACCGGAAACATCAATGTCGTTATTTGGGCAGGCACGGCGCGGGCACAAAAAAAAGCTTACTTGAGCGCAAAAATCCTCAAGATCAAAGGCATCCTGGAACGTGAAGGAGAAGTCACCCATGTGATTGCGGGCAAGCTAGAAGACATGACGGAACAATTAGCAGGCTTACAGAGTCGTTCTAGAGATTTTCATTAAGACGCGAGGTTTATCTACCTTCATCAATTTGCTGTGCAATAAAGCCATCAAAGTGGTCACCTAAAGTTGTGCTTGTATTCTTCGGCACTTTGTCACCTCTCGTATACCATTTAATACCCAATAATGGTTAAGCACCCATAACCAAGCAATCAAGTACGCATCCTTCAGTCGTCGGATACTCTTTCATAAGGTCTTATAAGCAAACTTTGTAGTTAGCTCTACTCTCACTCCCCAGCTTCAAAAATCGTTTCTACCATTGCAGAGGCAACTCCAGAGACTTCTACCCGATAATCGGTTTTGCCAAAACTAAGCACGGCTCCAATAAAGGTGCTGCCAATCGCGTCTAGCATCTGATCTGGCTCCAATTGCATGTTTTCACAAATTTCGGCAACTTGGTCCGAAAATTCCTGCAATACTTCTTGAGACAGTTCACTCATACATAACCTTCCTAAGCCAGAATAATTTTCTTAACCATAAGAGAATTACGTCTATAAAACAATGGATTACTTAACTTACCCCTAAGCTTTAGGTACTTTGTCACTTTATACGTATAGTTAAAAGACTGCCTTTTTTATGCAAATTGAGGCTTATCTTCAAAAACCAACTAATATTAAGGGATAGGTTGAGGTTGCCTGTCGTATTACAGAAGGTCTCTTGCTATGCAATAAATTACTCGCAAACTAGAAATGGAGAAGAAGCTTACTGTGGTAGTCTCTCTACTTGCTCAAAAACTTTTTGCTCTCGCACTATTGGTCTTAATCTGCTTTTCACATGCCAACGCTCAAGGCGATGACAAATTGATCATATTTGTCGACAAAAGTTACCCGCCTCATATGTATCAAGTTGAAAAAACAGAAGCTGACGGTTTATATCCAAGACTACTAGAAGCAACCATCAAACAGGCCGGGCTCAAAACTGAAATTAAAGCGTTACCCTGGAAGCGCGCTTTATTGTATAGCGCAAGCGGCAAAGGCGCTGTCGACGGCGCGTATAAAAGTGATGAGCGCATAAAAACCTACGATTACTCCGCACCACTGTACCAGGAAAAACTGGTTTTATTTATCAATAAAGATAAGCCTTTTGAATTCAATTCAATTGAAGACCTGAAAGGAAAGGTTGTTGGCGTTAATCGCGGCTGGTCCTATGGCCAAGCATTCGATACAGCCAGAGAAAATGGTTTATTCACTCCAAATGTACGTAATGACCCTCACGATAATTTTAAAATTCTCGCCCTGGGAAGAATCGACTGCGTCATACTAGATCAGATATCAGGCGATTCTTATACACGCATTTTGGGAATCGAAGATAAAGTGAGCGCTTTGCCCAATGCCTTTTCAATCAATGATGTTTACCTAATTATTCCTAAAGTACTTAAGATGACCCCATTTCTAAACGACTTTAATTCAGCACTTAGGCGCATACGCGAAGATGGCACTTATCAGAAAATCGTACAAACTTTCGTGCAAGAAGCCATGTCGGATTAACATGTATTTCTATTCCTAAATCATGTATCTGCAAAAAGTTATTAATTTTTCTTCCTCCGTGTAAACCTTTTCTAACTTCATTCGTTTACGCAATACAACCGACAAACAAATGGAGTTAGAAATGAATCAATCAAAGCTACTGGCTTATACCTTTGCCTTTTCAACCAGTCTTTTTGTGGCTGGCTGTGGCGACTCAAGTAACCAGGATGACACCGCACTAATGGGAGACTTGCAAGTCGCCGTCACCGACGCTGAAGAAGACTTTTTGACCTATCGAATTGAATTGGAATCCATACAACTCAAAAAAGCTAATGGCTCACTTGTCGAAGTGCTACCGCTTCAGAGTGAAATAGACTTTGTACAATATCAGGAGCTTTCTGAGCTTTTTGCCGTATTGTCTGTACCCGCAGGCGAATACCAAAGTGTTATATTGGGCCTGGATTACAGTGAGGCTGATATCGTTATTCAAGACGAAGAGGGTGCTTCTTATGAAGCTGCCATACAAGATGCCAATGGTAATGCGATTACTCAAATTGATGTGGAGCTAAATCTTAATGAAGGCAATAGCATCAATATATCCCCTTTCAAAACCGCTCAATTGACGCTTGATTTAGACTTGGCTGCCTCAAATACTATTGAGTCTTTCGAGCCACCCTTAGTAACTGTAGAGCCTTTCATGGTCGGCAGTACCGAGCTGGATATCGATAGGGAACATCGACTAAGGGGTTTACTCGAAAGTGTTGATCTGGCCACTAATACCATCGACATGAAACTAATTCCGATGCGCTTACGTCGCGGAACCTTTGGCGATTTCAACTTCCATGTCGATGACAATACACTGTATGAGATTGATGGCGTTGAGTACACGTCTGAAGAAGGCTTAAGCTTACTAGCAGAACAAGCTGAGGGGACCCCTCTTATTGCTTTTGGTGGCCCTTCAGAAGAAGGTGAGCAACGCTACTTGGCAACACAGGTACTCGCCGGTAACAGTGTTCCTTGGGCTGAACAAGATGTATTGAAAGGCATCATCACTGCACGCAGTGACTCAAGCATTTCGATTCAAGGTGCAGTCGTCGAGACTGGCGACCAGGCGGCTCACTTTCAGACAGAAGTCACACTGGCGGTTACTGAAGATACTGTTGTCACAGGTTATCGCTTAGGTGATGCCAGCATCGCCAATTTATCGGTAGGGCAACGAATACTAGCGTTGGGTGAATTTAACGCTGACAATAATGAATTCGATAGTAGTCAAGGCCATGTCAGAATGAAGCTCAATGCCATTGTGGGCGAAGTGGTGCAGGCATCTCCTTTGGAGTTGGATCTTAGCCATATCAACAAACGACCAATTGATCTTTTTGACTTTAGTGGCACAGGCCTTGATGCGGCTAATGATGCTTCACCTGAACAGTATGAAATCAACAGCTCTACACTGGATATTAGCGCTATCGAAGAAGATGAGTGGATGCAGGTACGCGGTTACCCCAGTTCTTTCGGCTCATCACCATCAGACTTTGACGCCTTAAGCATTATCAACCCGGACTTTAGCTCCCACCCTGCCCGAATGTTCGCTTTATGGCAGTCGCCTAGTACGACAGGGCTAACAATTGAGTCGAGTGAAATCGTATTATCACTTGAAGATGCTAGAACAAAGCTACACTTGAAAGGTATCCCCGGCTCAAGCCAGTTAAGCTTCTCTCCTGAAAAGCTTGTTAGTACTGCTGAAGAAGGACGTTTCAGTATTTTGATTCGCGGTGAAGGCGTCCATATGTTTACGGATTTTGACAGCTTTATTGGCTCGGCAAGTGAGTATCTACAAAATGGCCTTGCAGTGCATCAGTTAACTGCAACGGGGCAGTATACCGACAGCCTTAAGTCACTAGACGTAAATTATGTGACGCTACGTTTAAGCGAACCGCAGGACCTAGAGCAAGATCAGGAATAGAAAGAATTGGACTACACGACCATTCGTGTAGTCCAATAAACTAAAATCACTGTTTCGGGAAGCAAAGACAGAATGGGCAAACTGTGCAGGAAATAGAGCACTTTTTGAAAGAAGTCGAGCAACGGGCATTCCGTATGACCCAATTTGCTACGCGAAACGAAGCTGATGCGCTAGATATCGTACAAGAAGCGATGATCAAGCTCGTCAACAAGTATAGCAACAAGCCGCTTGCTGACTTGAGACCCCTATTCTTCAGAATATTGGAAAACAGCATTTTGGATTGGCACCGTAAGGAGCAGCTAAAAAAGAAAATATTCTTCTGGCGAATTGATGAAAGTGACGCCGAAAGCGAAGTCGAAATGGCTGACCTCAGCGCAGACCCACTGAACTTATTGGACAGTGAAAAACTAGGAGAACATTTACTTAAAGTCATCGAACAACTTCCAGTCAAGCAGCAGCAATGCTTCTTACTCAGGACGTGGGAAGGTTTATCGGTTCGGGAGACTGCAGAAGTAATGAAGATCAACGAAAATAGTGTGAAGAGCCATTACTTTCGCGCTATGGAAAAGCTGCGCTCATCAAAAGCGCAATTGCAGTAAACCAGAGTTCAGGTCAAGAGAATGAACGATAAAGAAATTCAACAACGAGCTAAGCAAGCGCTGGACGAAAGTACCCGGAATCTTTCCCCTAAAGTACAGCGCAGCCTATATCAAGCAAGACAAGACGCTATGGCACAAAATTCAAAGCCATGGTTTAGGCACCCCTTAGTAGGATTCACAGTGGCAGCAAGCTTTTCGGCTGTTCTGTTGATAAACTATTTGCCACAGAAGCAAGGAGAAAATATTCCAAACCTTGTTCAAGCAAATATTGACGACTTTGTTCTACTATCGAACTTCGACGAAACAGACTTGGATATTGCAGAAGATTTAGAGTTCTCCTATTGGTTATCGGAACAACTAGAAAATGAAACAATACCTGAAACCTTATCTGTTAGTGAGCTGCGTAATGGCTAATGCATTCACTACTTTTCAAGTTCGAGCTAACGAAGCGCCTATTCAAGATATGAGCTTCTTTCTGTTTCTGGCCGAGACAATCGTCAATGGCAAAGAACTTGTAACGCCTATCGACTTACAGCAGATTAGCGATAACGAGCTGTCCAACTCCAAGGATCACGACTTGGTGCCCAGTGAACCTGAAAATAGCGAACAGGAGGCAAACCATGAATAAGCTTCCCAAGCACTTAATCACATTATTACTGGCCAGCTTTGTTTCGCTTTCTTTTGCAGAGGAATGGTCATCTTTGCCAAACGAAACCCAAATATTACTCAGCCCTTTTCAATCACAATGGGATAGCTTAGACAAAACCAAGCAAGAAGCCTTGGTTACAGGGGCAAATCGTTGGGCAAATATGGATAAGGAGCAAAGAGAACTTGCGAAGCAGCGCTTTTCCAAATGGCAAACGCTATCACCTGAAGCACGCTCGGCCTTAAAAGATAAAATGCAGCGCTTTAAAGCCCTGCCTGCTGAGCATCAGAACTCTCTGAGAAAGAGTATGCGTAAATTTAAGCAACTCCCAGAGGCAAAAAAGCAAAAGCTGCGTCAGAGCTTCAAGCGGCTCAGCCCAAGCCAAAGAGCAAAGCTAAGACGTAATATTCGCAAGCCTTAGTCACTTCTTCTACCAAACCAGCCCAAAGCGCAGGTTCCATTGGGTACCGATATTGTCGAGGTCAATCGCTTCTTCAAACGATAACTCGACTTGATATCGATCGATTAACAGCTCAAGGCCTGCGTTGATTGAACCAGAGCTATCGGTTTCCAGATCACTTTCAGTGCTAGACGTTAATGAAGCACTCCGGCGGAAGATACTCGTTCGCGTCAAGCCTTCGCCTTGGAAGAAGTTAGTCCAGGACAGACCAAAAAATGGACTTAATGCAGCGTGGCTATTCAATTCATAGAAGTAGCTTAAACTCAAAGACGGAGCCGCAAACCAGCCAGACTGACTGGCTTCCAAAGTAATAACATTTTCATTGAGGTAGCTTTGGTTGAGGGAGTCAACATATTGGAAGCCAAGCTGAAGTGAAGGTACGAGCGACCAAGCATCATAAGCAAAATAGCCACTAACTCCCGCACTGTATTCACTGGTCTCGCTATATTCTTCAAGCCGATTACCAGACGCTGCCCAAGCCTTCATCTCGGGTTTGCTATAGACATAACTCAATACCAGATCAACTGATAAAACAGGGTAGGCTAATGAAACACCAAAGCCCCACACCTTTTTCTCTAACTCAGCATCTTGGGCAAAGCTAGTATTTGCGGTTTCTTGCCAAGTATCCAGCGTGAGCATCGGCCCTTTCTGGCTAATAAAGGTGTATGTGAGATCTATAGATTCCGGGCTTAAATCAGCATCAAAACTATTGAAGCTAAGCGTTTCGCTATGCACGCCATAACTAAAGCTTAAAGAGTGCAGATTATCTTCACCAGACCAAGCAGATAGTGGAAATAACAAAAGTGCGAATAATCGATGCATATTAGGTATTTTGGTCCCATATAAAGAGTTCGAAGAGTAGCCTTAATGGCTCTGAATAGAAACCTATAAAAGCAATTCCACGCTTTCAAGCACACCCTAGTTCTGTTAAATTTCGCGCTCCACTTTCAAAAATAACAAGGATGCCACAAATGTCTCTACGAAAAGTCGTGAGCTTTCTAGCAATCGTCATATCAGTTCAGTTTTTAGTTGCCTGTGATGACAAGGTTGAACACACCCACAAAGTAGAAAAACAAGACTCATACACGCTAAAACTGGCAGAAACCTGGGGGCCTAATTTTCCTATTTTTGGTGACACCTCCAAGAATATGGCATCGATGGTCGAGAAGATGTCGAACGGTCGCTTAAAGGTCGTCATTCACTCTTCAAACAAGCATAAGTCTCCTTTTGGTATCTTCGATATGGTTAAGTCAGGCCAATACGATATGGGCCACTCTGCATCTTACTATTGGAAAGGTAAAGTGCCTGCCACCATGTACTTCACTACCATGCCTTTTGGTATGATCGCCTCCGAACAATATGCATGGTTTTACTACGGCGGTGGCATGGAATTAATGAATGAGCTATATGACCAGTACAATCTCATGTCCTTCCCTGGCGGTAACACAGCTAACCAGATGGGCGGCTGGTTCCAGAAAGAAATTAATACTGTAGAAGACCTGCAAGGATTGAAAATGCGTATTCCTGGCTTCGCGGGTGAAGTCATTGCCAAACTGGGCGCCAAACCTACGAATATTCCCCCAGGCGAGTTATATACCGCACTTGAACGCGGCACCATTGATGCGCTCGAGTGGGTAGGCCCCTCTCTTGACCTGCGCATGGGTTTCCACAAAATTGCACCGTATTACTATACCGGTTGGCATGAGCCCGGTGCTGAACTTCAGTTCCTGGTTAACAAGAAGAAGTTTGAAGGCCTACCGGCAGATCTTCAAGAAATCCTTAAAACAGCTATGAAAGCTTCCTCATACGATATGTATGCGCAAGCTATGCATGAAAGCGCTAAGAACTGGGCAACGATTAGTACCGAATATCCGAATATTCAAGTTAAAACCTTCCCTACTGAAGTACTTGCTGCGATGCGTCAGGCAAATGAAGACCTGCTAGCCGAAAGCGCCTCTAAAGATGAGTTCGCTGCGCGAGTGCTTAAGTCTCAGAAAGAGTATCTGGAAAAAGCACGTGCCTGGACCAATATGTCTGATAAGGCCTATTTAGATAGCACAGCCCCCTAAGATAAGGTCTGCACGTTAATACTATGCAAGTAATTCTAGCCCTGGATACTCTGTTTAAAAGCATTGCGCGTTTATGCGGAGTACTCTCGGCTAGCGCCATGCTCTTACTACTCATCAACGTTTTCTACGATGTGGTCATGCGCTATGGCTTTAATGATGTATCGATCGGTATGCAGGAACTGGAGTGGCATCTCTTCTCTTGCGTGTTTCTACTAGGTATTCCCTATGCGATTCAAGAAAATGCCCATGTCCGCGTGGATATTTTCTATGATCACTGGCAAGACCAGACCAAGGCCTGGATTAACCTCTTAGGTACGCTCATTCTTATCCTTCCCTTCATTATACTTGTGACTCACTTTAGCCTTGGTTTTGCTTATGAGTCTTATCAAATGGGTGAAGGCAGTGGTGACCCGGGCGGCCTACCTCATCGCTGGTTAATCAAGAGCCTGATTCCTTTGTCTTTTATACTGATTGGTTTGGCAAGTTTAAGCATGATCACTCAGGCTCTCCGTGTAATCGTTGGGAAAGAAGCTTACCCAAGAAGCAAAGAGGTCGGCTTGTCATGAGCGGTATCGTCATGTTCGTGGTTGCCCTGCTAATGCTGATGCTGGGCTTTCCCGTCGCCTTTACTTTTGCAGGAGTGGCTCTGGCATTTGGTATTTGGGCAGAGGGTTTTGAGCTGTTTGCTTTTATGCCCTACCGCATACAGAGCATTATGGAAAATACCATTCTGATGGCTATTCCCTTGTTCATTTTTATGGGCGTCATACTCCAGAAAACCAAGCTGGCTGAGCAACTCCTTGAATCGATGGCACAGTTATTCGGCAGACTCAATGGTGGCGTAGCCATTAGCACCATACTCGTCGGCTCTTTGCTCGCCGCCTCAACCGGTGTAGTCGGTGCCAGTGTGGTTGCGATGGGTTTGATATCCCTGCCTTGCATGCTCAAGTATAACTACGATAAACAACTCAGCTGCGGCACCATTTGCGCATCGGGCACCCTTGGTCAAATCGTGCCGCCTTCTATTATTTTAATTATTCTTGGCGATGTACTGGGTTTACCTGTTGGCGACCTGTTTAGAGCCGCTGTTGCGCCGGGGGTTTTGCTGATAGCTCTTTACATTGGCTACATAGTATTTGTAACAAGTCGAAACCCGGCCTTGGCTCCTGCTATGCCTATTTCAGAGGAAGATAAGAGCGAACAAATACGCAAAGCCTTATTAGCCATTATTCCTCCCTTAGCGCTGATTTTTGTTGTACTCGGTTCTATTTTTGCCGGTATTGCTACACCAACGGAAAGTTCAGCATTAGGTGGTATTGGTGCGATATTTCTGGTTCTACTCTACAAGCAGTTTAATTTCCAGATGCTCTGGGATAGCGCTAAGGAAACCGTCAACGTCACAGCAATGGTGTTCGCTATTCTGATCGGTGCCACGGCCTTCTCTATGACCTTCAGCTATTCTGGCGGCGATATGATACTGGAAGAATGGTTGTTGCAACTTCCAGGCGAAAAATGGGGTTTCTTGATTCTCACTATGTTGGTCATTCTGATTCTAGGCTTCTTTATCGACTTTGTTGAAATCTCTTTTATTATCATCCCTGTTCTGGCACCTATCGCAGAAACCCTAGGTATCAGCATGCTTTGGTTTGCAATTCTGATTGCAATGAACCTGCAAACCAGCTTCCTCACCCCTCCCTTTGGCTTTAGTTTGTTCTATTTAAAGGGTGTGGCACCGCCGAGCATCAAAACCAGTGATATCTACCGTGGTGTAATGCCATTTATTGCGATTCAGGTAAGCGTTCTTTTGGTCTTATTGATCAAACCAGAATGGTTCGGACTTTAAGTAGAATCTTATAAGCCAAGCCTAAGTTTGTGAACTAGTCAAAAATTTCGTTTATTTTTCCTCTCATGGTCTATTCTTAAAAGTAGGACTTAATAGCGCTTATCAAAACGGGATTGAAATGATGGTTACCACCTGCCCTCAGTTTACTGAGCTAGACAATGAAATAACGCAAGATTTTGCAGAGTGTTTACAAGAGAATATTGAGCAGATCGAAGCTTGTATCGCATTACTTGATAACTCAAAAGATCCGGAACTTGTTCATCGCCTTTTTAGAGACATTCACTCTCTAAAAGGTAATTGCCGTATGGTATTTCTCGACCCCTTGGTCGAAACAATTCACGCTCTCGAAGAAATCGTCTCTGACATGCGCCAAGGCCAGCGTACCTATCTTCCTATGTACGGCGAATTTATCTTTGCCATCGTTATTCGTATACGGGATATGATCAATACACTGATTAGTGATGGCCAGGTAGAAGGTACGCCTCAGGCGACCATGCTTAAGGTTATCGAAGATGTCAGAGGCTGCACTGCAGGCCAGGACCTGAAAGCACTTGATAAAGCAATGGACCAGCTGGTCGGGGCGAAGAAAAGTAGCACTGAAGAAGAAAAACCCGGCAGTATCGCGCTGAGCCTTGAGCATCAGGACAACCCTGACTTAGCATTTTTTAGAAAGCTTGCCTTACAGCTAGATGACTTAGGCATATACAAACAAGGTAGAACAGATTCCATTCTAGAGTTGTGCTTATCTACCAACAAAGACCTTGAAGAGCCTATCGATACAGACCAATTAACTGCTGCAGTCTATCTTCACGATATCGGCATGTCTTTAGTCTCGCCCGACATACTTANANGCCNATATCGTGAAGATAGACTGCAGCAGTTAATTGGTCTGTATCGA
>NZ_LWEY01001523.1:0-914 GCF_001634935.1 Oleiphilus sp. HI0043
GCACCTACGTCTTGAGCTATGACCTTGTCGACGCTGCTGGGAATGCCGCTATAACCGTGCAAAGAACCATTAATGTTGTCACCCCTGCTGCAATATTTGTCGAGGCCGAAACGGGCACAATCGGTGATGGGCCAGATGTAGAAAGTTATGGCTCAGGCTTTACCGGCTCAGGTTATATCAATATAAGCTTGGCACAGGATGGAGATTACATTGAGTTCTCGGATATTCAGGCGTTCGCCATCCCTTACAACCTAACAATCCGATACGCTTCATCAAATGATAGCTCTTCTTTCGATATCCTTGTGAACGGTAGCGCCGCTGGTAGCATCGCTCTTTCTGCGACTGGTGATAACGCTCTCTATTTGGATTCAGCTGCTTTGCCTGTCACGCTAGTATCGGGCGCTAACACCTTGCGATTCAATATACTTGTCGATCCAACCGATAAACGAATCGACTCGTTTACTCTAACGCCGCAATAGAATGGAGATTAAAGCTTAAGGTGAAACTATGTTGAATCGATTTATTTACGCTGCTTGTCTACCAATATTATTAAGTGCCTGTGATGGCGGTAGCAAGCAATCGAGCACTGAACCAGCGGATATCAGAACAGGCAGTTTTATTGATAGCCCGGTATCAGGCCTATATTATGAAACAGAAACACAGTCAGGCATGACGAATGAGCGTGGTGAGTTTTCTTATAGCGATGGCGAACAGGTTAAGTTCTCTATTGGTGGAATCTATCTAGGTACATCAGAAGCACAGGAACTTATCACGCCTTTTGATCTATCCGGTTCCGCCCCGCTAAACAGTGAAAAAAGTATCATTACAAGTCTGCAAAGCACCGACATATCCAGCTTTGACCGCGTCATCAACATAGCGACACTCCTTCAGGCACTCGACCAGGACGGCGAGCC
>NZ_LWEY01001524.1:0-792 GCF_001634935.1 Oleiphilus sp. HI0043
AGCCAATTCACCACTGTACTTGTCATAGACCTTCAAGTCCTGATTGGCAAAAACGGCTTTATTCGAAAGATAGTAAGGATAATTTTCGTTCAGCATAAGACAGAGCTTCCTGGATATCGAAACAAGTTATTTGCTTTACGATAACAAGGCTACCCATAATATTGAACTGCTTTTTCTTTTGGCTTGCAGGGTACAAAACCAATATATACCGACCGTAGGCAGAGACTTCCGCCCCTCGCTGGAATCTGCCACGTGCTAGCCCGCCCGCAAGCCGTGAAAGTCTCTGCCTACAACTTAGGAAGCTATTCTCTCTAAATGCGCCGGTACATACTTATGATAAGGCGTTTTAGTAAACGGATCACAGTGGGAACCTGCTGTTAAAAAGTTTATAGCAGGGCCATTAGGCTCGCCATCTTTGTAGCGCATACCATAACCGTGAGGCAAGGTAACCATACCCTGACGAACACCCTCGTCGATTTCGACACTCACTTCGAGCTGGCCTTGCGCGGTTTTACAAAGCAGCTTATCCCCTTTGCCAACACCTAGTGATTCTGCATCGTCAGGGTGAATACGTAAAGCGCCGTCTTTATCAACTTTACGCCATGCTGGATTTCTAAAAATTTGGTTTGAATTATAGGCGCGCCTTTCCCCAGCCATCAGAATAAAGGGATAGCCATCATCGAATTTCAAACCATTGTTCAGACCTCTTAATTCCGAGAACACTTCATCAATTTCCAGGTGAATGCGGCCATCTTTATTACGAATAAACTTCCACATTTCATCAAAGGTATG
>NZ_LWEY01001525.1:0-798 GCF_001634935.1 Oleiphilus sp. HI0043
GTCAACCGAAGCAGGATTAGAAATATTGCAGAGCTTAAGTCTTATTTGAGGCAGCGAAATGTGCAGGCATTTCGCATCCGACGAGGATACGAAGACCTGATTCTCTATGTTCGCTAGCAATTAAAAGAATAAATCCCCGAGCCGCAGTTCAGGCCGCCTGCTGTAAGGCCCGGAGATTGTAAACGGTAAACAATAGAAGGCTAGGTTTTCTACCCGGCCTTCTTCTTTAACAACCAGCTTGGCTTCTTCATACCAATCTTTGCGAAGCCCTCATTTAGCGTCATCGGATGCGCTAGTTCCATATAATCAGAGAGCTTCATTTTAATCACTTCGTGGTGATTTCCTGCTCTAAAGGCAATATCACCGGTTTCATCGAACCCTTCATACATATAGATGGGGACATCATATAAATTGCCGAATGGTGGCATAGCACCCACTTCGCATGATGGGAAACGGTCTTTAAATTCATCTTCTGTTGCCAGGGCGACCAGCTCGGTTCCCATGGCTCTCATAAATTGATCCCAGCGTATTCGACATGATGCGGGTAGCACCACCATCGACATACAACCGTCCAAATTGACCATAACGGTTTTCGCCATTTGGTCACCTTTAAGTTTAATACGTTCAGCGATCTCTTTTGCGGTATATGCTACCGAATGTTCTATTGATACGTATTGAACGTCATTCGAATCTAGATATTGCTTTAGCTGTTCAACTGGCATTTCCAGTACCTCTATAACTGCCTAACACTCGTTATTTTTGTCTTTAGTAGATCGAGACAATCGTAATTATTGCTTT
>NZ_LWEY01001526.1:0-716 GCF_001634935.1 Oleiphilus sp. HI0043
TATCAGTATTTCGCTAATGTACAGGAGAATAAGCCTTGCAGGACTACATTATTTGGTTTGATGAACTGGGTATGAACGATGTTGATCGAGTGGGGGGAAAGAATGCTTCACTCGGCGAGATGATCAGTCATCTATCTTCTGTAGGGGTAAGGGTGCCGGGCGGTTTTGCTACAACGGCTCAGGCATATTGGGACTTTCTATCAGAGAACGGCTTAAGTGAGCGTATCAATGCAGAGCTTGCTTCACTCGATGTAAAAGACGTTACAGCCTTGGCAGAAAGTGGTGCCAAAATTCGTGGCTGGGTGATGGAGGCTCCGTTTCAAGAGGCTCTCAATAGGGCGCTTGAAGATGCTTTCAAAAAGCTACAAGACGGAAATCAAAACTTGGCCGTTGCAGTTCGTTCTTCCGCCACTGCCGAAGATTTGCCTGAGGCTTCTTTTGCTGGTCAGCAAGAAACCTTCTTGAATGTTACCGGAATCGAACAAGTTAAAGCTCTGGTTAAAGAAGTTTTTGCTTCGCTTTATAACGATAGAGCGATCTCTTATCGTGTTCACCATGGGTTTGAGGATAGTGAAGTGGCATTGTCCGCTGGTATTCAAAATATGGTGCGCAGTGAGACGGCTAGCTCCGGTTTTATGTTTACCCTCGATACCGAATCCGGCTTTAGAGATGTGGTTTTTATCACTTCCTCATATGGCTTGGGTGAAACTGTCGTG
>NZ_LWEY01001527.1:0-1132 GCF_001634935.1 Oleiphilus sp. HI0043
ACTGAGGCCTGCTCTATAGCTGAAGCGGAGAATGTTGGTTCTACCTTCTGTTTACCTTGTTCATCTTGAATATCTTCGAGGATTTCCTGAGTCCAGCTTTCGTCGATGATTTCTTCACTCTCTTCAGAAACAAAGGTATCGTCAAGTTTTTTAAAGCTGGTTGAGTAAGGGTCACTGTTGTCTGCGGAATCTAGTTCCAGGAAAGAGGTGCTAAACTCATCAGAGCCATCGGCGCTGCCTGAGTAGCCGGGTTCATGCAGATCTTCTTCAGGGTTATCGGCAAATAGCTTATCTTCAGACTCTAGTAGACTATCTTCCAGGTCGATAGCTGAACTTTGTTGGTCTTCGGAGGGTTCAGGAGAAGGCTTGTTTGCTGTTTGCTTCTCAGTATCGGACAAGCTATAGGCAATTGCATCGAAGATGTTCATGCAGGCGCCGCAGCGAACTCTGCCGTTGGCAGCACTTAATTGTTCTTCAGAGACTTTAAACGAAGCCTTACAGTGCGGGCATTGTGTCAGTCGCTGATTGCTCATCGTGTGTGTTTTTCCTGAATTATTATAAGGCTATTATCAGTCTTTTTTTGTGCCGGTCAAGCATACCCAGCCATCCTCTAGCTGAGGTTTATCCATTTCAAACCATTCTTCATAGTCGTGAACTAGCGCAGCTGCCTGATGCTCAAGAATTCCAGATAGAATTAATTTTCCTTTAGGTTTAACTAAAGCGGCAATATTGCTACGTAAGTCATGCAGTGGTTGAGCAAGAATATTAGCCAGAACCAGGTCTACTTGGTCTTTAGGGCTATCTTCTGGAAGATAGACCGGGAACTGCTGAGCTTCGACCTCGTTTCTCTTGGCATTGTCTTGGGTAGCCAGCAAAGCTTGAGGGTCGTTGTCGATTCCAACCACCGATTTGGCGCCGAGTAATAATGCGGCCAAGCCCAGTATTCCGGAACCACAGCCAAAATCTACGACAGTTTTGTTGTTTAGGCCGTCATCGTTTAGCGCATAAGCATCTAGCCATTTTAAGCAAAGTGCAGTTGTGGGGTGTGTGCCAGTGCCGAAAGCCAGGCCAGGGTCGAGCATCAGGTTGACAGCGTTTGGCTCAGGAATGTCATGCCAGCTTGGGCATATCC
>NZ_LWEY01001528.1:0-935 GCF_001634935.1 Oleiphilus sp. HI0043
GTCTCAATAAGGCGGATACGCTGCCATTTTGGTCAATTAGAACCTGGATCAAATGCACCGGCTCTATAAACTGATGATCCTTTCCCAAGGCTATAGATTGCGCATCTGATATCGCAACCTGCAAACGGCTCGTCAAACGATCAATTCTCATAAGTTATCCCCCCGAAGGAATCAATAGTATCTAAGTTCAGTAAACTTCGTTATGACATAGATAAGGCTCGCCTGGACATTTTCAAGGCCCAACACATAAATTGCGCCAATTTATTGACACAAATCAATAAAAATACTCCCACTTCTACAGAAACTAACCGAGTGGTAATCAATTTTTTATGGTCAAGATCACACCAAACTCGTACAGTAATTGCAGAGCCTTTGCTTAACGATTAATATGGCCGGATTATATCGGCGTCCAATTTCACCAGCCGACCCACTACCTACTCACGCGAATACCCTTAGATGCCTAGCGACAACAACCCTGTTTTTATTGACTTCGAAGCTTCCAGCCTAGACCTCCTATCCAGCTACCCTATTGAAGTAGGTGTTTGCCTGGCTGATGGCAGCACCAGAAGCTGGCTGATCAAACCGCACGTATTATGGAAAGACTGGTCAGAAAAAGCCGCGCGAATACATGGAATCAGTAAAGACCAACTTCAACAAGAAGGCGCTGAGATTAGCCAGGTTGTTCGCGAACTTAATGATCTACTTAGTGGGGATGTATATTGCGATGCCTGGGCCTTCGATAGTTTTTGGCTTCATCGCCTATTTAAAGCGGCAAAATGCAAACCCAACTTCCATCTAGACTCCCTCTCATCAATTCTCGATGAAGAGCAAATCGATAGATGGCAGGACATCAGAGCTGGCGTTATAGATGAGCTACAGCTTGTTCGGCACCGCGCTGCAAATGATGCTTACATACTTCATAAAACCTGGCAGAA
>NZ_LWEY01001529.1:0-1764 GCF_001634935.1 Oleiphilus sp. HI0043
AAGGTTTAATCCTTATTATCTAGAACTTCTCTCGAGCTCACTTAGCAAGCAAGAGGAAAAATTACAGTGTTAAATTCTATGCTTTTGCAATCACCTGAGACTCCTGGGCCTCTTTGGCTGCGATCTTGGACCTGATGTTTCGCTCTAAATCATCAACAAGTGTTGTGTTAGCTAATTTATGGTCCGGCTTTCCATCAAGGTAAAGTAAATTATTCGGCGAGCCACCGGTCAGACCAACGTCTACTTCTTTAGCCTCACCCGGACCGTTTACAACACAGCCAATTATCGCGACATCCAATGGCGTCGTGACGTCTTCTAAGCGCTCTTCCAATTCATTCATTGTCTGAACAACATCAAAGTTTTGTCGAGAGCAGCTTGGGCAGGCAATAAAATTAATACCCTTTGAGCGAATCTTTAAACTTTTAAGAATATCAAAACCAACTTTGATTTCTTCAATAGGGTCGGCAGCAAGCGACACTCGAATCGTATCGCCAATGCCATCCATTAATAACATCCCCAAACCCACGGCAGACTTAACCGCACCTGATCGAAAACCCCCGGCTTCGGTAATACCCAAATGCAAAGGCTGTTCAATTTGATCAGCAATCATTCGATACGCAGCAACTGTCATAAAAACATCTGAAGCTTTAAGGCTGACCTTAAAGTTATCGAAATCATGAGCCCGCAGGATATTAACATGACGCATTGCCGACTCCACCAAGGCTTCAGGGGTTGGCTCGCCATACTTCTTTTGCAAATCTTTTTCTAATGAGCCCGCATTAACTCCGATACGAATCGGGATATTTTTCTCTTTAGCACAGTCAATTACTGCTTTAATACGGTCCTCTTTACCTATATTACCAGGGTTAATACGCAGACAATCCACGCCGTATTCGGCTACTTTTAGGGCTATTTTGTAATCAAAGTGAATGTCAGCAACAAGTGGAATAGAGGTCTTCTTCTTAATTTCTTTGAATGCTTCTGCCGCTTCCATGCTAGGAACCGAAACACGCACGATATCGGCACCTGCGTCCTGCAATGCCTTTATTTGGGCTACCGTCGCGTCAACATCACAGGTGTCAGTATTGGTCATACTTTGCACAGCAACAGGTGCATCGCCACCGACAGCCACATCTCCAACCCATATCTTCTTGGATTTTCTGCGTTTTATAGGCGATTCAAACTTCATTCATTTAATCCTTTGACCTGAGAAGGCCACTCATAACAAATCATTAGCATTATGGGCTTAAGGTCAATTGAGCCCTGCCGTTCTTGGCAGTATGCGGTATTAAATCAACCGCCTTCCCTTCAAACTCAACCTGAACCTGCTTGGCATCGCCCAGAACCATTGTAAAAGGAGCTGGCCCCGTATAATTGACTTTATTGCCTGCACGTTTTAAAGCAGCAAATACAGTTTTACCTTCTGCATTGGTAAATTTGAACCAGCAATCGCCACTAAACTCGGCAGTAAAACTTGCATTAAAAAACTGTTTCTCCTCAACAACTGGAGGCTTATCGCTATCAGTACCGGGTTCAACTATGTTTGGCGCGTCTTCAAGCGAAGCTGTGGAAGTATTTCCCTCAGTTTCTTCTGGCACAGCCTTGATCACAATCTTTTCATTTGCCAGAGTCTGTGCTGCGTTTGTAGCAGTTGGAAGCGCTGATTTGGGAGAGTCTTCGAGCGTGTCCTGAGCTTCAGATTTTGGCTTATTAAGCATAAGCTGTTGGCCTTCAGTTTCAGTACTGAGTGATTGATCACTAGGC
>NZ_LWEY01001530.1:0-1330 GCF_001634935.1 Oleiphilus sp. HI0043
TTATCACCAGCCACCAGGTCGGCAGCCTCTTGAACTATGTATTACAAGTTCAAGAGGCTGCCGACCTGGTGGCTGGTGATAAGGAAGTTCGTATTGCAGTGAAAGCTGCGGGATTGAATTTTGCTGATATTTTGGCTCGACAAGGCCTCTACCCTGATGCGCCGAAAACGCCTTGTACCGTTGGCTATGAAGTATCGGGTGTCATTGATGCTATCGGCACAGGCGTAGATGAATCCTGGCTAGGCAAGGAAGTTATCGCCTTAACACGCTTTGGCGGCCAAGCTGAGCAAGTCACAGTGCCCCTACAACAAGTATTTGATAAACCAGAAACGCTCTCCTTCGAAGCCGCAGCAGCAATCCCCGTAAACTACCTTACCGCCTACCAATTACTCGTCGCGATGGGAGGCTTACAAGCTCATGAGAGCGTTCTCATTCACAATGTGGGAGGTGGTGTCGGTCTTGCTGCACTGGAAATCGCCAAGCATATTGGCGCTACAATTTATGGTACTGCTAGCTCAAGGAAGCACAAGTTCTTAAAAGAAAAGGGCTTGGATCACGCAATAGATTACCGTACCCAGGATTGGAAGAAAGAACTTCTCGCCCTCACCAATAGCCGCGGTGTCGACTTGATCACAGACCCTATTGGCGGCGATAACCTGAAAAAAAGTTACAGTGCCTTAGCTAACACCGGCCGACTAGGCATGTTTGGTATTTCCTCTGTGTCCGACTCGGGAATCAAAGGCAAGTTGAATATGCTTAAGATGATTGTGCAAACACCTTTTTATCACCCTTTTGGTTTAATGGATCAGAACAAAGGCGTATATGGTGTCAATATGGGGCATTTATGGCATGAACATAAGAAGATTGATATCTGGATGAAAGAGATACTAAAAGGCTATGCTGAAGGCTGGATCAAGCCTCATGTCGATAGCACGTTTTCCTTCAAGGATGCAGCCAAAGCGCATGAGCATATCGAGCAACGCAAGAATATTGGTAAAGTAATTTTAGTCCCCTAACTCACAATGAAAGCAAGGCTCTTCCATTTATTGGCTTGCTGAGCCTTCGCATATTCTAGAAGGTATACTGAGCCAACATACTGACACTAATAGAATCGCTGTCACGATAGACTTGCGGGCCCTCAAGTACGCGGTATCGCTTACCCTTAAGGAACAAGACTTCCGCCCCTAAGCGCAGCGCACTGTCTTCTTCCTGCCACATTAACGCTAAGGTATGACTACGCCCAAACTCGTTATTTTCTTGGTCCATCTGATCTTGGTCATCAATACCAAACTGGTCATAGCGATAGCTGATTCGATAGTCATTCAGACGG
>NZ_LWEY01001531.1:0-1583 GCF_001634935.1 Oleiphilus sp. HI0043
TGATATTTGGTTTGGGCTTTAGCGCTTGCAAGTATGTCTACGATTTCGTCATCTCTAATGGCAAGGCTGTAATGCTCATAACAGGTGTTTCGTGGTCGAACAGGGATGATATAACGAGCATGGATTAGCGTATCAACTGTTTGCGCTTGTGGCATATAGGTACCCAGAGGTTTATATATGTTCAATTTTGAAAGGGTGAGTGTATACCTCTATTACTATGCTTGGCAATAAGCTGCGCGTTGAACTAGCTTCGGTAAGTGGCTAGCACAGATTAATATTGTTACTCTAAGCGTTTCCTTGGTTAGTTATTAGAGTAAGAGAAGAATTTATGAGCCAGCCTGATAAAGATGTACAGGATGATCCGCTTGATTCGAATAATCGAAAGCAAAAGCGTGTACACGCTCTAATACAATGGTGGCAGCAAGAAAAAGATAAAATTGCGCAAGGAGATGTGCTGAAATTTATGCACGAGAACAAAGAGCGTCTCGAAAAGTCCTTGGCCTCAATTTATCAAAACAACTTTGTATATAGGGTGACTAACCTGTTACTGGCTTTTGTTGCTAGTCTGGCTGGACTGGTTGATCGCCTGAAAGATGCCATTGTTAAGTTGGTTTTGAAGGTTCCTGCTCCAGAAGCGGTAAAGGGCTTGCTATTGTCTATCTTTAACGCCGTGAAGCTGCGAGGTATTGTCGATTTCTTTCGCGCCAAGATGTACTCTTTGAAAAAGGCACCTCATAATATTCGTGCTGTTCAGCTAATGGACGAGGTTGTTGCGCGTGCCAAGCGTGACGGCTTGGATATAAAGAAGCACTTTCCCGACATCGCCCGTAAATTCAACGAGCGCAAATTACAGCTGCTACAGCATTCTTTCTTTAAGGAATTTAGTAAATCTCGCATTGAGCGCATACTCGCAATGCCTTTCACCTTTAGTCGCTCAATATCACCGGTTCTACCTGATACTGCCCTGTGGCACAAGTTCTTTGTTTTTCTTGAAAACCGAAATATTGCCGACTTGATATTGGTCGGGAGTAAAGGAGAGCGGGTTTCAACGAAGCATGATAGCAAGCATGTAGTGGGTTCGTCAGAGGTGGTTCGAACCTTGTATCAGGCTTCAGTGCTTAAGGCGTCAGGGCGAAGGGTTTTTATTGTTGGTAATCACGAAGGTTATATTGGGCCGTATCTGGTAAGGAGTATATTGAGGCGGCTTGGTTTTGATAATCTCACAGCAAATTGCAATACAGTCGTTGGTCCGAGAATGTTTTCAAATATGGTTCTAAAGAACGGTGCAAGTAATGTCGGAAACTTGTTCCTGACTTTACCATCACAGAAAACGACGGAAGTTAAAGAGAAGAGCTTAGCTGATGCTTTGCTCAAAACAGCAAGACGGTCACAGCTGCTGATCAAAATGCCAAATTCCGGGCTTCATCTAATCGAGCAAATGAGTTATAGCGACTTTATGAATAAGTTTATTCGATCAGATCGCGCCCGGTTTTCTCAGATCTCTGCTCAGCTCATGCGGGTTGAAAAACATGATCTGGCCCAATACTTGGCAGACGTTAGGCAAACTTGTGCTTTGGATGAAT
>NZ_LWEY01001532.1:0-1435 GCF_001634935.1 Oleiphilus sp. HI0043
AACCCTTCCGTAGACTTATTAGGTGTTAAATCAGCTTTAGTTCAGACTAAAGACCTGCTTTCACAGTATTTGATAGAGTCCTTCTCTCCTAAAGGTGACCCGCAAGAGTTCTACGCGAAGTTAAGCGACTTGTATCAATTAGTATACGCGCATAATCAGCTTGTTTTATCGGTGACTGACCGTGTATTGGCGAAAAATTACCAGCAGAGCATTGAGCGCTTATCCTTGTTCTATATCAGCGTCGCTTTCTTCTCCTTGGTTTTGCTCTACTTGTCAGTCGGTTTATATAAGTCTGTTAGCTCTGCTATAGGTGAATTAACTGGCGCTGCAGATCGTGTAGCTATGGGAAATTATGATCAAGCGATTGAGATTGGAACGCATGATGAATTACTGACAGTTGCTCGGGCCATGGAGCATATGCGTCTAAGCATTAAGGAGCGTGAAGAACGCTTGGAACTAATNAGCCAGATTGATGGTTTGACTCAACTTTATAACCGGCCATTCTTTGATCAAGCAATGGATATATCCTTGGCTAATAGTCGCCGAAACATGACGCCGCTTACCTTGGTTATGATGGATATCGATCATTTTAAAAAGGTAAATGATACCTATGGCCACCAGGCGGGTGATGAGTGTTTAAAACTGATTGCTCGCTTAATGAAGAAACAGTATCAGCGACAAACAGATATAGTGGCTCGTTATGGTGGTGAAGAATTCATTGCGATTCTCTACGGTCAGACTCAAGAGGAGGCCCTATTGCAAACCGAGAAACTTCGAAGGGCAATTGAAGACGCAAATATGACTTATCAAGGCAAAACAATACCGATGACTGCAAGTTTTGGCTTGGCAAGCATGGCACCACCAGAGTGGCAGAAAGGTGAATCATTGGTGGGGTTTGCTGATAGTGCTTTGTACCAGGCAAAAGAAAGTGGCCGGAATCGTATTTGTATCGGAGGTCAGTCAGGTGGCCATGAGACTCAAAATACCGCTTGATAAGGTTCTATAAGACCTAAGGCCGATCTTTTATAGCTGATCAGCTACAGTAACCTGATTTCTTCCTTGACTTTTTGCCTGGTAAAGGGCTTTGTCAGCCTGTTTTACCAGATCTTGCCAGGCTTCCACTCTGGATTCCACGACACCAATACTGACGGTTAGCACGCCTTTGTCTGATTCAATGTGAGGGATTTGTAATGCCTCGATAGCTGCCCTGACTCGCTCGGCACATATTCTGGCTTGTTGGCCAATACTTCCGGGCATCAGAATTAATAGCTCTTCGCCGCCATAGCGAAATACTCTGTCTGAGGTGCGCAGCGTTGATTTAACAGTTTGAGCAACTTGTCTGAGCGCATCATCTCCTGATTGATGCCCATAGTAATCGTTATACTTCTTGAAAAAGTCGATATCCACTAAAGCTAGACTATAACTATTCTGGGTT
>NZ_LWEY01001533.1:0-92194 GCF_001634935.1 Oleiphilus sp. HI0043
GGCGGATATTTTTCGAAGCACTGCATTGATCAAAGGCTTAAAGTGCTCTATTCCCAGCTCGGCAGCGGCTTGCACAGTTTCATTAATTGCAGCGTGGGCGGGTGTGCGCATGAATAGGAGTTGGTAAGCCCCTACTTTTAGAATGCTTTCAACCAGTTTATCTTCGTGCTGGAGCGGTGTTTCCAAAAACTGATTATGGTTATTTGCCAAATACTCGTACCAGCGACAGGCTCCATAGACAATTTCCTGAAGAAGGGCGCCGTCTTTATCTGCCACCTGTTCAGCAGCGATGGGCATGAGTGCAGTCAGTGACTTTTGTTCATAAGCGACACTGTGTAAAAGATGGCTGGCAAGCGCTCTGACGCTGCTTAAGCTTTCTATTGCAGGTAGCTTAGGAAGTCGGATATTTTGCTTGGAGCGTCTAGCTCGTGATTGGCGACGACTGCGTCCGCCAGACCTAGTTGTCATGATTGACATTCAGCTGCTCTCCCGCATTTAATAGCGCTTTACCGCCGTTCACGAAAGATTGAACGTCCATGGCTTTTGCCCCCGGAAGTTGGAGTTGCTGAATGCTGATAGCGCCTTGGCCACACTGGATAATGATGCCGTTTTTGGTTTTTTCCAGAATAGTACCGGCTACTCGGTCATCGTTTGTTTCGACTTCTGATGCTTCAAAGATACGGACACGCTGAACTTTCCCTTTTGCATCAAGAAACTCCAGAAACGATACCGGCCAAGGGTTGAACGCTCGGATATTGCGACAGATCTGTTGGGCGCTATCTTGCCAGTTAATGCAAGCTTCTTGTTTACTCAGTTTATGTGCGTAATTCGCCAGTTCGTTATCTTGAGGTTCAGCCGCTAATGTTTCACGCTGTTCGAGATATTGCAAAATCGCGCTGGCTCCTTGTTCAGCGAGCCGGTCATGAAGGCTACCGCCAGTATCCTGGTCAGTGATATCGGTTTTGAGTTTGAGTAGCATGTCGCCGGTATCTAAGCCTACGTCCATTTGCATGATGGTAATGCCCGTTTCACGGTCACCCTCCTGAATTGCACGCTGAATCGGCGCAGCGCCACGCCAGCGTGGAAGTAAAGACGCGTGGATATTGATACAGCCGAAAGTGGGCATGTCCAACACTGCTTTAGGTAGGAGCAGGCCATAAGCCGCTACAATCATTAGGTCTGCCTTGAGCGCTGCTAGTTCCGTCTGGGCCTCGGGGTTTGTCAGCTTTTCAGGTTGGAATACTGGAATGCCATGCGCTTCAGCTACCTGTTTTACCTCGCTTTTTACGAGCTTCTTGCCACGCCCTGCCGGACGGTCTGGCTGAGTGTAGACGGCGATGACCTCATGGTTTTGGTCAATAATGGCTTGGAGGCTTTTGGCTGCAAACTCCGGTGTACCGGCAAAGATAATCTTCAAACTGAAATCACTTTTTTAAATTGGGTAAATAAAAATCGCACAGATATGATAAAAGGCGTTTTAAGCGCGTTCCTGACTGCGATGAATCTTCTCTAGTTTCTTTTTGATACGATTACGTTTTAAACCGCTTAAATAGTCAACAAAGAGTTTACCGTTTAAGTGATCCATTTCGTGTTGGATGCAAACGGCTAGTAGCCCCTCTGCTTCTAGGCTAAACTCTTTGCCTTGTCGGTCTAGCGCTTCGATCAGCACATGTTCGATTCGGCTAATATCTTCATAAAAGCCAGGAACGGACAGGCAGCCTTCTTGCATTTTTTCTAGCTCACCCTCTAAAACAGTGACTTTAGGGTTAATAAATACCAGTGGTTCGCTCTTATCTTCTGACAGGTCCATCACTATTAATTGGAGGTGGCGATCTATCTGTGTTGCTGCCAGACCAATGCCGGGAGCATCATACATGGTCTCAAACATGTCATCGATAAGGGTTTGCAGATTGTCATCAAACTCTTCGACCGGTTTGGCCAGAGTACGAAGGCGAGGGTCTGGATATTCTAAAATTTCTAAAATCGACATGTGGATCCTGTTATGGCTGGTTTATTAGCGCTGTACTAGTATTAAATTGTGGTGCGTGTCACGATATCACTGCTACTATTATCTTATAGAAAAGGAAATTAGTACAAATTGTTAAATCTTGATCTATAGTTTTCTAGATACCGTGCCTTTTTTTCGCACACTTATATCTTAGACATAAATTTATTATGTAGGCAGCACATGATCCGAAAGTTACTCATCTCCGTAATATTGACAAGCCTGGCGCTGGTTCAATCCGTCTTGGCATCCCCTGAATTGGCTGACAACCACCCGGATCGTTACGTTGTCGTAAAGGGTGATACCTTGTGGGATATCTCAGAGCGCTTTTTGAAGTCGCCTTGGCTATGGCCAGAAATCTGGCATGCGAACCCTCAGGTCTCGAATCCTCACCTTATCTATCCTGGTGATATTATTGGTCTGATATATATTAATGGCCAACCGCGACTTACTACCTTGAAGGCAGGCCCTCAAAATGGCGTGGTTAAGCTCAGTCCTCAAATTAAGGCAACGCCAATTTCTGCTGCGATTCCGACGATTCCACTTGATGCAATAGCCAGTTTCTTGTCTCAGAACCGAATTGTTGAAAAAGAAGAGATGGAAATGGCGCCTTACGTGCTTATCGGTCGTGAGAATCACCTGATCACCGGGACTGGTGATACGGTCTTCGCTCGAGGTGACGTTAAGGGTGCTGAGAAAGTAGCCGTATATCGTTCTAGCGAGACTTATATTGACCCCGAAACGAATGAATTATTGGGGCTTGAAGCGAAAGCGATTGCCACTGCAGATGTTGATCAAGTAAACAAAGAAGTTGTGACGCTGAATATTCTTCGTAGCAGTGAAGAATTGCGCCAAGGTGACCGCTTGTTGCCGACTGAAGATAGAATGATTAACTCTAATTTTGTGCCAAGTAAGCCAGAGCATGATATTCGAGGCAAGATGATTTCTGTGGCTTCAGGTGTTGGTAATATTGGTCAGTATAATGTTGTTGTTATCAACCGCGGCGAGCGTGATGGTATTAAGGAAGGTAATGTACTCGCAGTATACAAGAGAGGCGGCTTGGTTCGTGATCCTTACACCAAAGAAAAGATTGAGTTACCTTCACAGCGTGCAGGTTTGTTAATGGTGTTTAGAGTCTTTGAGAAATTGAGCTACGGCTTGGTTTTGAAAGCAACACGCCCACTTGCTGTGATGGACGAGGTTCGTACGCCTTGATTTGAACCTGAGCCTTGAATTAGCGAGGCTGTAAAGATTAAAGTAAACTGAAGGCAGCTTAAGGATTAAGCTGCCTTTTTTGTTGGGCGATTGCTTGGCAAAGTATACCTAGGCCCGGAATAGGGCATTCTGCTAATAAATCGATTAAGGATGATCGTATGGCTATTTCTTCAAGTTGCGAATACATCGCACAACTTTCTGCAGTCAAAGGCTTGGGCCTGAAGACTTTTTATCACCTTTATTCTCACTTTGGGAGCGTTGACGCGCTTACGAAAGCTGACTACGAGGCTTTATGCTCAAGCGGTCTTAAACCAGTGATGGCACGAGCCCTGGTCAACATTAATGAAGCTGCATTATCCCAGGCGCTTCCACGTTCGACCGAGACGTTGATGGAGTGGTCGGAACCTGCGCGACAGCATATATTAAGTATTGAGGATGCAGGCTATCCGTCTTTATTAAAGGAAGTATTTTGTCCGCCGCCTATGATCTATCTGAAAGGCTGTCTGGAGTCTTTATTGTTGCCTGCCTTAGCCGTTGTGGGTAGCAGAAAACCAAGTATGGCCGGGAAACAGCATGCCTATTCTTTTGCCTATGAGTTGAGCCTTCAGGGCCAGAATGTCGTTAGTGGTTTGGCTTTGGGGGTTGATACTTTGGCCCATCGAGGAGCCTTGGAAGCAAGTGGCATTACCTGTGCGGTTTTGGGGACGGGCTTAGATCTTGTTTACCCAAGGCAAAATCAAAAACTAGCAGAGCAAATTATGGATCGAGGAGTGCTGGTGTCGGAAATGGCTTTAGGGTCTCTGCCTGTGCCTGCAAATTTTCCGCGACGAAATCGTTTGATTTCGGGGCTTTCTCAGGGTTCATTGATTGTTGAAGCTGGCCTGAAAAGCGGATCATTAATCACTGCGAATTATGCGATAGAACAGAATCGGGAGGTATATGTCATTCCAGGGCCTATTGATAGTGAAGTGGCTGCCGGATGCAACGATCTGATTAAACAGGGAGCGCAGCTGGTGACATGTGTCGAGGATATTCTAGCTTTTCCTTGTCGGGACTCTTGTATGACGGTAGCGTCTTCCGCCAATAACTCAAAGCGTGAGAGTCCGATTGGGCGCAGTACAAGCGCTATAGTGGGCAAGGCTGAGGGTCATGCAGCTGAAACTCAGTTGTCACATGAACTTTTGCCCGATGAAGGAAAGCTATTACCTCTGATTGATTTTCAGTGTACCTCCTTTGACGTTCTAGCTAGCGAGAGCCAACTGGAAGCTGGCGTGCTATTGCAAAACCTGGTGAGCTTGGAGCTAAAAGGTTTAATTTCTAATGTGCCAGGTGGCTATCAGCGTGTGAAATCAGTAAACTCAGCCCAATAATTATGGTCACTTGTCTAAAGTGCTTTTTGAAGTGTAAATAGCGTCGATAGGAAGAGAGGTTTGGGTGTCGCTAAGTCGTTTATCTGAATGGCAGGTTCAGTTTGCTGCTAATATTCTCAAGGGTGGTGGAGTGATTGCACATCCGACCGAGGCGGTTTGGGGCTTGGCTTGTCATCCAGACAACAAGCAAGCCGTTTATAAGATCCTGGACTTGAAAACCAGACCCGTTGAAAAAGGCTTGATCTTGGTTTCAGGAGAGGCTTGTTATTTTGACGTTTTACTTAAGGATTTGCCCGAGGCACTTCAGCGTAAGTTTCTAGCGCCGGTTACGAGGCCGACTACTTGGTTGGTGCCAGATGAAGCCAACAGAGTGCCTTCATATATCAAGGGGCGGTTTTCAAGCGTTGCCTTGCGTCTTAGTACGCACCCTTTAATTGTTGAGCTTAGTCGACGAGTCGGAGCACCTCTGGTGTCTACTTCGGCTAATCCTTCTGGCAAGCATCCGGCAATGAACCTACGTGAAGCACGAGACTACTTTAGGGGGAGAGTTGATTATCTTCTGCCTGGCCGCCTTGGCGGCTTCGATAAACCTTCAGAAATTAGAGACCTGGTAAGCGGAGAGTCGCTACGGGTCTAGCGTTGGATAAACTCAGCGCATACAGAATAAATATTAGGAGTGAGTGCATGTTAGAACAGGTCAAAGCTTATTTGCTCGGTTTGCAAGATAGTATTTGTGAAGGGCTGGAGCAAAGTGATGGTCAGGCGCGCTTTGTAGAGGATGCCTGGGAGCGCCCTCAAGGTGGCGGTGGTCGAACTCGAGTGATTAAAGATGGGGCTGTTTTCGAGAAAGGGGGTGTTAACTTCTCTCATGTTTACGGGGACTCATTGCCGCCTTCGGCAACTAGTGCCAGACCTGAGTTGGCAGGTCGTCGCTTTCAGGCGATGGGTGTGTCTTTGGTTATGCACCCTCATAACCCCTATGTACCGACCTCTCATGCCAATGTTCGCTTCTTTATTGCGGAAAAGGACGGTGCTGAACCCATTTGGTGGTTCGGTGGTGGTTATGATTTAACGCCTTACTATGGTTTTGTAGAAGATTGCCAGCAATGGCATCAAGTTGCAGCGGAAGCTTGTGCGCCTTTTGGTGAAGAGGTTTACCCTAAGTATAAAAAGTGGTGCGATGAGTACTTTTACCTGAAACATCGGGACGAAGCGCGCGGAGTTGGCGGCTTATTCTTTGATGACTTGAATGAATGGGGCTTCGAAAAGAGCTTCGAATTTATGCAGGCCGTGGGCAATTCCTATGTGAAGGCGTATCGCCCGATCATCGAACGGCGCAAAGATAGCGAGTATGGCGAAAGGGAGCGACAGTTCCAATTGCATCGTCGTGGCCGTTATGTTGAGTTTAATCTAGTATTTGATCGCGGTACGCTATTTGGCCTCCAGTCTGGAGGGCGCACTGAGTCGATACTTATGTCGATGCCTCCGCTGGTCAGTTGGGATTACAACTATCAGACTAAAGCAGGTTCAAGAGAAGCTGAACTGACCGAGCGCTTTTTGCCGCATCAGGACTGGATCTGATAGTCTTCAGGGAGTAAGGAAAAATACATGTCAGATAAATATGCCGTTGTTGGGAACCCCGTTTCTCATAGTAAGTCTCCATTGATTCATAGCATGTTTGCTACGCAGACGAAGCAGGCACTTACTTACGATAAAATTGAAGCGCCAGTCGATGATTTTACATCAGTGGTCAAAGGCTTTTTTGCTCAGACAGAAGGAAAAGGCCTTAACGTTACCGTGCCTTTCAAAGAGCAAGCTTGGGACATGTGTGACAAGCGTAGCCTTGGTGCTGAAAAGGCTGGTGCTGTAAATACTTTGTACCTTGATGAGCAAGGCTTGCTTTGCGGTGACAATACAGATGGTTTGGGTTTAGTGTCCGACATTCAGGGGCATGGAATTAGCCTAAGTGGAAAAAAAATACTGATTTTAGGGGCAGGTGGTGCTGTAAGAGGCGTATTGCAGCCTATACTTGAAGAAAAGCCAAGCAAGGTTGTGGTGGCCAATAGAACCGTTAGTAAAGCGGATGCTTTGGTAGACTTGTTTCAAGATCAGGGGAGTATTGAAAGTTCGAGCTTTGAAGCCTTGAACGAAGCTTTTGACTTGGTGATTAATGGTACCTCGGCCAGTTTATCGGGTTCCTTGCCACCAATTTCGAAATCGATTATCGGTGCTGCGACGGTTGCCTACGACATGATGTACGGCTCAGAGCAGACTGTCTTTAATCGGTGGGCTGAAGAGGCAGGGGCATCCCAGACAATTGATGGTCTCGGGATGTTGGTCGGGCAGGCGGCAGAAGCTTTTCGTGTTTGGCGAGGCATTTTGCCCGAAACCTCTGAGGTCATGGCTAGGATTAGGGAAGAAAGCTGAGCGCTTGCTATAAAGTAAGGCTTGCAAGTGGCCGATAGGTAATAAGAATAAAACGGCCTGAATATTGCTTATTCAGCGTGACTACAATGAATTGTCAACAATGCGGCCAAATCTTGGCACATAGGTTTTGATTTTATGGATTTAGCGACCCTCATAGGTCTGATTTTTGGCTTTGTCATCGTCATTGGCGCGATTTTAATTGAATCCAGCATTATGGATTTCGTTAACGTGCCGGGGCTCGTTATTGTTGTCGTGGGTACGATAGCCATAACCCTGGTTAAATATCGCCTGACGTCAGTGGCCACTTCTTTCAAACTTGCCTTTTCAACTGTTTTTCTTGAACGTACTGAAAACCCGGTTATGTTGATTGAGAAGGTTCGGGAACTTTCGGGTATTGTTCGAAAAGAAGGGATTCTTGGCTTAGAAAATGCTGAAATTGAAGATGAGTTTTTGGCAAAGGGGATAGCCTTGTGTATAGATGGCCACCCTTCCGAGTTTATCGAAGAGCTATTGATTCAAGAGCTAGAACAGTCTATTGAGCGATATGATACTGCCGAAAAGGTCTTTCGTGGTGTGGCAGAAACAGCGCCAGGGCTAGGTATGTTGGGCACCTTGGTCGGCCTGGTTCAGATGTTGAATAATATGGCGGACCCCAGTTCAGTTGGCCCAGCGATGGCGGTGGCATTGTTGACCACCTTCTACGGTGCCTTTATCGCGCAAGTGGTGGCGATTCCCTTGGCTGATAAATTAAACCTAAAAGCAATGGATGAGCATCGTAATATGTCATTGGTTATTACCAGTGTTCAAAATATTCTGAAAGGTCAGAACCCTCGCGTTATTACCGAAGTCCTGGTTAGCTATTTACCGCCTGCCCAGCGTGAAATTGTTAAGGCAGAAGGGTAAGTACGATGAGGGCGATTCCTAGGCCAAAACCTAAGGCAAGTGGTTCGTCCGGCTGGATTGTCACCTTTGCGGACTTAATGTCTTTGCTGCTGACTTTTTTTATTCTGCTACTCAGCTTTTCCAAGATGGATCTTCAGAAATATGAAGTGATGGCGATAGCTATGGCTTCATCATTTGGCATCGAGGCTTTGACCGGTGAAAATAAGGCGGGAGGCGCAATTATTTTTGCTGAAGCGCCCGCTATTCCCCCACCACCCGCGACGACAGACGAGCAGTCTGAATTGGAGAAAGAGTTCGAAGACTTTGGCGACTCCGATATAGAGATGTTGGAAGAGCCTGAAGAGAAAGAGAGCGAGGCGGCACAAATAGACCCGAGTATCGATAAGCTCACAGAGAGTTTGGTTGATAGTCTGGAATCTGAAATCCTTTCTAATGCTTTATCTGTAAGTTATGACTCCAACAAAGTGGTTGTGCGTTTCTCTGAGGCGACTACTTTTCCATCAGGGAGTGAAGAGCTAAAAGATGCAATGTTCCCGATTCTTGAAAAAATAGAAGAAGTACTTGCTACTTGCGAGGGTGAAATAACGGTCTCGGGTTATACCGATAATTTGCCGGTTAACTCGGCGCGCTATCGTTCAAATTGGGATTTGTCTGCAGCACGGGCTGTGAGTGTCGTCCATCAACTTATTTTTAATAATAAAGTAGATGCTAACCGCGTTAGTGCAGCGGGCAGAGCAGAAACAAATCCTTTGGCACCTAATGACACCGCAGAGAACCGGGCCAAGAATCGACGGGTCGAAATAAGCGTGTTTGACCCGGTTTGTGAGGAGTCTGACTGGGACTTCTAAAATGTATCTTTCTTGGAAGGCACTAGCTCGCTATAATGGCGGCCTTTTAGTCTGTAACAAATATTTAGAAGGTGTCGTAGCGTGAGTGGACCAAGTCAACCGAAAGTCGAAGATGAGCAGTGGAGTGATGAGCGAATTCAGGGGTTTTTATCTTTAAAGCCTTTGGATGGTAGCGATCCGGATTATCACGTACTAATTCAAGCCTACCAACATATGACTCCTGATTTCTTTCAGCGTTTTATTGCAATGTTTGCTGAATCTGGCAGGAATATTAATGCTTTATCTCTAAGCGGTGAGACAATATTTGATCGCGTGTCGGAGCATGCTAAGTCTCAAGCATACAGTGATGTATTGAAATCAAATGCTGCGCTGAAGTCTAGCGAGCTATAAGCTTCTGATTCCTGATATAAGGCTGATGGCTCTATGAATGACGATATTGCCTTTCGCTTTGGCGGTATTGCTCGCCTGTATGGTTTGCCAACGCTAGAGCGTTTTCAGCATAGTCATATTGCCGTGATTGGTATTGGCGGTGTCGGTTCCTGGGCCGCCGAAGCCTTAGCTCGATCGGGTATTGGTGAAGTTACCCTATTTGATCTGGATGATATTTGCGTTTCGAATATCAACAGGCAAATCCATGCATTGCAAGACACGGTTGGGGCGATGAAGGTGGAGGCTATGGCTGCTCGAATGCAGCAGATTAATCCGCAGATCAAAGTACATGCAAACCACACCTTTATTACGCCTGCAAATGTAGAAACTTTGCTGCACAAAGGCTTTGACTATGTCTTTGATGCGACCGATAGTGTCAAAGCAAAGACTGCCATTATTGCTCATTGTTCGCGACATAAGATTAAGTTGATCTGCTCGGGAGGCGCCGGTGGCCAAGTTGATCCGAGTCAGATTCAAATTGCTGACTTAAATCGTACTATCCAGGACCCATTGCTTGCCAAGATACGCAATAATCTTCGTCGCATGCATGGCTTTTCCCGAAACCCCAAACGCAAATATCGGATTGACTGTGTATATTCGACTGAGCAATTAGTTTACGCACACAGTGATGGCGCAGTATGTCACGAAAAGCCAGCCGAAGGCGGTCCGGTAAAACTGGATTGTGCCTCGGGCTTTGGTGCGGCAACTCACATAACGGCAACATTCGCCTTTATGGCGGTATCTCAAATTCTAAAGAAACTCGCAATCCTGGCAGAATGATCTTTAATTGTAAGACGTCCCTTAAAAGGGTGTTGTAACGAGTTAAAGTGCTTCCCCATAGATGTATGTTGCGGGTGGGCCGATTTCAAAGAAAAGAATCCGTTTCTATGGTTGAGCTGCAGCTTATTTTACTGGCGAGTATTGGTGTTATTTCCCTTATTTGTCAATGGATTGCCTGGCGTTTACGTTTGCCGGCAATTTTATTTCTCTTACTTGCAGGAATTCTTATCGGGCCTGGTTTAGGTATTCTGGAGCCGGATGCCTTGTTTGGTGAAATGCTATTCCCGATTGTATCGCTGGCCGTTGCCGTGATTCTGTTTGAGGGTAGCCTTACTCTTAAATTTCAGGAGCTACGTGAACACGGCAAGATGGTTCGCAACCTTCTAATGTCTGGTGTAGTTGTTACTTGGTCTATCGGAACCATTGCCAGCCGTTATCTAGTTGACCTGTCTTGGCCGGTCGCAACCTTATTTGGTGCAATTGTGGTGGTTAGTGGGCCTACGGTGATCATGCCGTTATTACGATCGGTTCGACCCAATGCCCGAATTACCAATATTCTTAAGTGGGAAGGAATCGTAGTCGATCCGATAGGAGCGCTACTGGCTGTTTTGGTATTTGAATTTATTGTATCCAGCGGTATGAGCAAAAGCCTGGCCTTTGAGCATGTCTTGCAGACTTTTGGTTCGACCTTGGTGTTGGGGGTGGTCTTAGGCTGCTCTTCAGGTTATTACTTGGGGAGAGCATTAAGAAGTCATTGGTTACCCCAGTTCTTGCAAAATGCCGGAACACTGACGTTTATGTTGGGTATCTTCGCATTTTCTAACTTTTTGGTTCACGAGTCGGGTCTTTTGACAGTGACCATTATGGGGATCTGGCTGGCGAACATGAAAGGTGTGCCGGTTGAAGATATTCTCGAATTCAAAGAGTCGCTCAGTGTTCTTCTGATCTCGGCACTATTTATATTGCTTGCGGCAAGAATGGATCTGAGTATGGCTACTGCTTTGGGCTGGAATGCTCTGTGGGTAATTCTCATACTAATGCTGGTGGCCAGGCCTCTTTCGGTTTGGTTAGCCGCGGTCAAAACAGACTTGAGCTGGCAGGAGAAAACCTTTTTAGGCTGGGTTGCGCCAAGAGGCATTGTCGCTGCGGCGGTGTCAGCGTTATTTGCTTTTAAACTGGAGCAAGCAGGGCATGCCGATGCGGGTGCCTTAGTTCCGATGGTGTTTTTGGTTATCGTTGTTACTGTCATTATCCAAAGTATTACCTCAAGCCCTTTGGCGGGCTTGTTAAAGGTTAAAGAGCCGGATGATAATGGCTTTCTATTTATTGGTGCGAACGCCGTGGCGAGAAATTTGGCAAAGGCTATGATCGGCAAAGGTGTCACCGTTATTCTGACAGATACCAGTTGGGAAAATGTCAGGGCAGCGCGAATGGACAATCTGCCAGTCTATTATGGTAACCCCGTTTCAGAGCATGCTGAAAATAACCTGGATTTAACCGGGGTTGGTCATATGTTGGCTATCTCGCCCTATAAACAGTTGAATACTTTATCGACCTATCATTATCTGGACTTAATGGGTGTTGGGAGTGTTCTTGGTTTGCCTGAAGGTGATCAGGATGTGCGCGCTAGTCATCAATCGTCTGAAAAATATGTGCGAACACGAAATCAGTTTGACGAGGGAGCGACCTTTGCAAAGTTAGCGAGCTTGGTAAGTAAAGGCGCGACAATTAGAACGACGCAGCTCTCTGAAGAGTTTACCTATGAGGACTATTTACAGCTCCATGGTAATCGGCTGACGCTATTGTTTGCGATTCGTCCAGATAAGCAGGTTGTGCCTTTAGGCAGAACAGATGCAAAGCCTTCAGTTGGATGGGAAATGATTAGTTTAATACAGCCTGAGCCAAACCCTGAAGGGCTGGCTCAGTCTAGTAGTTCATGATCTAGTTGTCACCGTGGTGAGGATGGTCAATACGGTTGATCAGTGCGCGAGCAAAGTCTTGACGAGTAATAATGCCAACAAGCTTGCCGCCGTCCATAACCGGTAGTCGTCGTCGGCCAGAAGTGAAGAACTCTGCGCAGACAATGATATCATCTTCTTGTTCAACCATGTCTAGCTCGGTCGTCATGTGATCGGCGACTCGATCACCTACTGATTGGTAGTAGCCGTCATTTAGAGCTTCTTTCAAACAATCCAATTCTGAAAGAATACCAACCAGCTTCCCTTCATTATCTATTACCGGTGCGCCCGAACGGCCTTTTTTTACCAGAGTTCTTAAAGCCGTAATAACGCTGTCTTCAGGTTTGAAGGATAAAACATTTGGGCTCATATAATCTTTTATTTTTACGGAATGCACGTCACTTGCTCCTTATTCTGTACAGACTGGGTCATGGCATGAAGCCGATTTAGACACCGTTGTAAGATACACTATGGAGGATATCTGGGGAAAATCAAGCAAGCGGGTGCTTCATTAGGGTGAGTTTTCGTCCTTGTCGAAGATAGCGACGAAGAGATTCAGCGATATAAGGAGGAGCCTGTTCTATATTCTGAAGCTGAAAGCCAATTTGAGCATAAAAGTCTTTAAGCCACTCAAAAGGAAAGCACCAGCACTCGCGATTTGTCAGGTGTGGTTTTAGTTCGGTAAGTAGCCTGCTTCCTATGCCTTGCCGCTGCTCGGATGGAACCACGACCATGCTGCGTAGAATCAGATATTGATCGCTCTTGACCAGGCGAACAGCCGCAACGATTTTATTGTTTGAGTTGTTATTTCTAAGGATGTAAACCTCGTCTTCTTTACCGACGTGGGAATGGTAGTTCGCTTGTTTATAGAATTGCTTGGCGAGAGGAAAGCGAGGCGGGTCGAGTCGTTCCAGGGCGAAATTATTGTGGCTTAAGTCAGACATTTTACCAGCGTTTTTTTCTATCTAGGTCGCTCTCTTTTGCTTCAACCCATTCAGCACCGTCTTTGGTGATTTCCTTTTTCCAGAAAGGCGCGTCGGACTTTAAGTAGTCCATAATAAACTCACAGGCCGCAAAAGCATCTGCTCTATGTGCAGAGCTTACGCCAACGAAGACAATTTGTTCGCTCAAGTGCAAAGGGCCAACGCGGTGAATGACTCTCGCTTCAAGTATCTGCCAACGTTCAGCTGCTTGTTGAATGATTTTCTGTAAGCACTGCTCTGTCATGCCAGGGTAGTGCTCCAGGAACATGCCATTTACATTAGGGCGATCTCCGAATTCCCGAACCAAGCCTGAAAACGTGCAGATCGCGCCAGTTGCTAGGGCGTGGTTGTTCCGTAGAGTCTGGTACTCATTTTCTATTGAGAAATCTTCTTGCTGAACGCTGACAGATATTTTCATACTAACCGCCTGTTACCGGGGGATAAAATGCTACTTCATCTCCTACTTTAACAGCAGTACTTGCATCGGCGATATCCTGATTGACTGAAATAATGATCCGTTCGTTAGCAAGCGCGCTTAACCAGGGTTCGCCCCGTGACTGAAGCTTGGATTTGATATCGCCAGTCGTCTGGATGCCGTCGATCTCGGTCCATTGTTCGCTATCGCAGTCGAGCTGCTCTCGCAAGCTGGCAAAAAAAAGGATATTCATAAGGTCGTCTCGTAACTTAATAATGCTTGCTATACCGGCAAAGAAAAAATGCTAGGGAAAGGTATAAACTCGACAGAATCCCCTGCTTTTGGTTGAGTGTGTTCTTTAATCACAGCGAAACCCTCCGCCCAGCTTGCAGAGCTTAGCATACCAGAGCTTTGGTTCGGGTGACGAATCAGACGATTGCCTTGGCTTCGCTGAACTCTCAGAAATTCTCTTCTGGGGCCGGACTTTTTAATATCGAAGTCTAGGGCAAGAGAGTAACTTTGAGGTTTAGTGTCGCTAATACCTTGCTTATGGAGTAAGAAAGGGCGAGCCAATACCGAAAAGGTAACAAATACTGCGCCTGGATTTCCGGGCAAACCGAGTACTGGTGTTTCGCCAATTTGTCCATACATAAAAGGCTTACCGGGCTTGATGGCTGCGCGCCAGAAATCAATGCTCCCCAATGACTTGATTGCACTTTGTACATAGTCTTCTTCGCCAACGGATGCGCCGCCAGTGCTAATGATGATGTCGGCTTTATCACTCGCCGAGTTTAAAGCTTTAACCGTTGCTTCGAGTTGATCTGGGATGAGGCCAAGATCAACTATATCTGCGTTCAGGCTTTTGAGCATGCCGGTAAGTAGGTAGCGGTTGGAGTTAAATATTTGTGAAGAAGAGGGCTTATCGCCCGGTTCTACCAATTCGTCTCCAGTTGAAAAAATAGCGACTTTTAGTCTTCGAAACACTTTGACCTTAGCAATACCAATCGAAGCAATTAAGCCAACGCGGGCAGGGGAAAGGACTAGGCCCTTTTGTAAAATAACCTGGCCTTGTTGAACATCTTGACCTCGAGGGCGAATATTTTGCTTAGCGTTAGGCTGGGAGGAAAAGGTTACCTCCTTGTTGTGCTCATTGATTGTCGCCTGTTCTTGCATAATGACGCAGTTCGCTCCTGCTGGTATCGAGGCGCCGGTAAATATTCTCGCAGCAGTGCCACGTTCAAGTGTCTCGGGTTGGTGCCCGGCAGGAATGCGTTGTGAGATACAGAAGGCTTTACCCTCAGAGAAGTCATCAAGGTTTAGTGCGTAGCCGTCAACGGCACTGTTATCTGTGGGCGGTACATTAAGTGTAGAGACTAAGTCTTCAGCGAGCACTCTTTCGTGTGCATCAATAAGTGCAACTGATTCTGTCTCCGATATCGGGTTTGCCAATTTTTTTAAGCGCTCAATGATATCATCTAAAGGATTAAGGGTGTGTTTGACGGCTGAATCGCAGCAGCTTTGATTTGTGTTCGACATAAATAGCTCTGTCAGTATCGACGATGAAAAACGGGTTATTAGTTTAGCGTGTGCAGTGTATCGCTAAAACAGAAATAAATCGTTGATGATCATCAAGCGCTTAAGGAAGAGTTAGCAAGCGGGTAGATCTGCGTGAGTGCCGCAGCTTACGACACTACCGTCGCGCGAGTCGTACTTGATAACCAAGGAGCTGTTATTGCGATTGCCAGTGTCGCCGTTAAGGCGATAAGCGTAGCTGCAGACTCTGTTGCCGGTGTGGCGGTAAGCTCGATAGGCTTCATTGTTGTTGCCAACAACAACTGAGGGCGGGTTTTCCAATACGCCCTGCCAGACACCAATGCAGCCGTTGTTGCCTTGCCCTATATTCTCATTACCTGTGCCTTTATCAACACCAATTGGGTAGCCGATATTGTTGGTGTCAATCGTGCCATTGCCAAAGTTTGTCAGGTTTTGGGTGCGAGTGGTATGGCCTGCTGCCTGGAAGACTGCTTTGACAGTTTTAACGCCTGCCTGCAAATTTCCAGCAATGCTCCTAACCTGCGCTAGTTCAGCTTCATCAGATAGGTCACTAAATCTAGGTAACGCGATGCTTGCAAGCGCTCCAATTAATACGATAACAATGACCAGTTCGATCAGAGTAAAACCTTGGGATTTGAAGGGTTGAAGAGTCGGCTTCATAAATATATGTTTCTTAAGTAGTTTATTTAATTATAGGTACGAAAACGCGATAATTGTAAAAAAAATAGTATATTTCTGGATATAGCGTATAATCTGCGCTATCTTTATTGACAATATCCCCGATTTGGGGTGGCACTCCGCCAAAAAAATTAAATTCATCACAACTTTCCTTTAACGGCCTCGCGCTGTATCTATTTGAACTTTTACATAATATGAATCTTACCGAACTTAAGAAAAAAAGCGTTCCAGAATTACTCGAAATTGCTGCCGAAATGGGCTTGGATAATCTTGCTCGATCTCGAAAACAAACAGTTATCTTTTCTATATTGAAGCGCCATGCAAAAAGTGGCGAAGACATATATGGAGATGGTGTTTTAGAGATTCTTCAGGATGGCTTTGGATTTTTGCGATCAGCAGAAGGCTCATATCTGGCTGGACCAGATGATATCTACGTTTCACCTAGCCAAATTAGACGTTTCAATTTGCGTACCGGGGATACGATTTCCGGGAAAATCCGTCCGCCGAAAGACGGCGAGAGATATTTCGCGCTTTTGAAAGTTAGTCAGATCAACTTTGATAAACCTGAGAACTCGAAAAATAAGATTTTATTTGAAAACCTGACCCCTTTGTTTCCAAATGATCGTCTTATTCTGGAAGCCGGTAACGGTAGTACAGAAGATTTGTCAGCGCGTATTCTTGATTTGGTTGCTCCAATTGGTAAAGGACAGCGTGGCTTGGTTGTTTCTCCGCCGAAAGCGGGTAAGACCTTGATGATGCAGAATATTGCTCAGTCTGTCGCGCGCAACAACCCTGAGTGTCACCTCATGGTATTGTTGATTGACGAGCGTCCAGAAGAAGTAACGGAAATGCAGCGTTCGGTTCGTGGTGAGGTTGTAGCCAGTACCTTCGATGAGCCACCAGCTCGTCACGTTCAGGTAGCCGAGATGGTTATCGAGAAAGCAAAACGTTTGGTTGAGCATAAGAAAGATGTCGTCATTATCCTTGACTCTATTACGCGTTTGGCTCGTGCCTATAATACGATTATTCCATCGTCGGGTAAGGTCTTAACGGGTGGTGTTGATGCACACGCACTTGAACGTCCGAAGCGCTTCTTTGGTGCTGCTCGAAATGTTGAAGAAGGTGGAAGCCTGACAATTATTGCAACAGCTCTTGTTGATACCGGCTCTAAAATGGACGAGGTTATTTACGAAGAGTTCAAGGGTACCGGTAATATGGAAGTACACCTTGATCGTCGTTGTGCCGAGAAGCGAGTATATCCTGCGATTAATATTCGCCGTTCAGGAACGCGTCGAGAAGACTTGTTGATGAGTGAAGATGAGCTTCAGCGTGTTTGGATACTGCGTAAACTATTGCATAGTATGGATGACGACTTAGCAGCATTAGAATTTATTCTCGATAAGCTGAAAGACTCTAAAACAAATGATGAGTTCTTCTTGTCGATGAAGAAGCGATAGGCTGTTGTTGATGGCTCAAAAGCTTTGTTAAATAAAACTTTTGAGCTGAATTAAACATCGTCAGGCTAGAATATAAACCGGTATTTATACCGGTTTTTTTATGAATTGAATTGAGATTGTTGTGTCAGTTATGAAATATGATGACCTCCGAAGTTTTATCAAACAACTTGAAGCGCAAGGTGAGTTGAAGCGTATTGCTCAGGAAGTCGATCCTTATCTGGAAATGACCGAGATATGTGATCGTACTTTACGTGCAGGAGGGCCTGCTTTACTGTTTGAAAACCCAAAGGGTTACAATATGCCAGTGTTGGCAAATCTTTTTGGTACAACGCGGCGCGTTGCCTTAGGAATGGGGCAAGAAGACGTCAGTGCACTACGTGAAGTGGGCAAACTTTTGGCATTTCTTAAAGAACCTGAACCACCTAAAGGTTTTAAGGATGCCTGGCAAAAGCTACCGATATTTAAAAAGGTGATGGCGATGGGGCCCAAAGAGGTCCGCTCGGCTGCCTGTCAGGAAGTGCTTATCGAAAAAGATCAGGTGGATCTGTATAAGCTTCCTATCCAGACTTGCTGGCCAGGCGATGCAGGACCTTTGGTGACCTGGTCTTTGGTGATTACAAAAGGGCCTGAAAAGTCTCGCCAGAATCTGGGGATTTATCGCCAGCAGTTGATTGCAAAGAATAAGCTGATCATGCGCTGGCTATCTCACCGTGGTGGCGCACTAGACTTCAGAGAGTGGCAGCAAAAACACCCAGGTAAACCTTTCCCGGTTGCGGTGGCTTTAGGTGCTGATCCAGCAACAATACTCGGTGCAGTAACGCCCGTGCCCGATACCTTATCTGAATATGCCTTTGCTGGCTTGTTACGTGATAGTAAAACTGAAGTGACTAAAGCGGGCTTGAGTGACCTATCAGTGCCAGCGAGTGCAGAGATAGTATTGGAGGGCTTCATTTACCCTGATGAAGTCGCACCCGAAGGACCCTTCGGTGATCATACTGGTTATTACAATGAAGTGGATACCTTTCCGGTATTTACTGTCGAGCGTATTACTCATCGAAAAAATGCGATTTACCACAGTACTTATACTGGTCGGCCGCCTGATGAGCCTGCGATTCTCGGTTTAGCTTTGAATGAAGTCTTTGTACCGATTCTAAGAAAGCAGTTTCCTGAAATTGTCGATTTTTATTTGCCGCCGGAAGGATGCTCATATCGCCTGGCCGTTGTAACGATGAAGAAGCAATACCCAGGGCATGCTAAACGCGTGATGATGGGCGTGTGGTCCTTCCTTCGCCAGTTTATGTATACCAAGTTCGTAATTGTCTTGGATGATGACGTTAACGCACGAGAGTGGGAAGATGTGATTTGGGCAATTACGACACGTATGGATCCGGCAAGAGATATCACCTTGGTTGAAAACACACCGATAGACTATTTGGACTTCGCTTCGCCAGTATCGGGCTTAGGCTCCAAGATGGGTCTTGATGCAACCAATAAATGGCCGGGTGAAACAAACCGGGAATGGGGTGAACCAATTACCATGACTGACGAGATAAAGTCTCGAGTTGATGAAAGGTGGGACGACTTGGGCATCTTTGGTGGTGATCAGTCCAAGTGAACGTGCTCGAAATAGAGTCACGGGTTGAAGGCCAGCTTCGCACATACGAATTGGCTTTTGATGCGGGAGAGTCAGTATATGAAATTGCTGACAGATATGCCTTGAAGTTGCCCGTCAGTTGCCGCAACGGGGTTTGTGAGATATGCCGGGCCAAGCTCGTTTCTGGCGAAGTTGAATTCGGCCCCCGAAGGGAGCTGGTTCAGGGGCCACTACAGAAAGACTTGTTGCTGTGCCAGACTTGGCCAGTGAACTCAAGCAAAATTACAATAGATAATATCTATGGGCCAGGAGAATTGCCTGTGAAGAAAACGGTTTGCCGAGTAATCGCTGTCGAAGTGATTAGAGGGCATGTTTATAAAGTTGAGTTGCAGTTACCTGCGGGCAAGCTGCCGGAGTTTTATGCCGGGCAGTATTTGGCACTTGAGATGCCGGGTAAGGATGCTGGTAGTTATTTTTCTATCGCTTCAGCGCCTGGCTTGCGAGAAATCACCCTCCACATTCAGGCTGATCCGCACTTGAACTCAGCGGTTGAAATTGTGGACTACTGTAAGGACGCGTTGGAGAGTGGAGCCAGTGTCACGATCTCTTTACCGTTTGGAAAGGCTTGTTTGCCAAAAGTGCCTGATAAGCCGCTAATCTTGATGGCTGCTGGTACCGGCTTTGCTCAAATGAAGTCTATTATTGACTATCTCCTGGCGCAGAATTATTCGCTTCCGCTTGCCTTATATTGGGGAGTTAGAAAAGAAGAAGATATGTACTTGGCAGAGTTGGCTGAGGAGTGGGCATCGAAATATGATCACTTTGAATTCCACCCGCTTATCGCAGACATTGAAAACATAGATGCAAACGCTCATCACAATCAATTGAGTGATGCGGTATTAGCAGACTTTTCAAATTTAGCGGATAGTAAGGTTTTTGTTAGTGGCTCGCCAAAGCTTGTTCATTCTGCAATGGACGCCTTGCTGGAAGCCGGATTAGAAGAACAAGACTTCTTCTCCGATGTTCTGGAATATGCGCCACGTTCTTAAATATTAGTGGCGCAAGCATGATGGTTTTAGAGCCAAGCAGAAATACTGTCTAGCTCAGTGGCTATCGAGACTCAGGTAGGGGCAATTTTGGCAGCTCAAGATTCTCGATAAGCCCTTCGAATACTTCTTTGTCGGCATTATTTTTCGCATTTAGGCGTATATTCAGGCGACATAGCTCCGCGAGACTTTCCTTGTTTTCGTGTAGTTTGTTGCTCGCTTCAAAGTATTCTTGAGCTTTCCCCCATAAACCATTTCTTAGGCAAAGCCTACCAAGTGCTAGCAATAAGCTGGCATTGTTGGGTCTGCTTTTTAGCCATTGTTCGGCGTGGATCAGTTGCTCGGAAGTGTTTTGAGCGGCGACCATTCCATAGACGCGAACCAGCCTGTCGTCCCATTTCTTTTCCAAGGCTTTTCGGATTAAGGTTTCGCACTCGTGATCGTTGTTAAGGCGAATAAGCTGTAGTGCGTACGTTTCAAGCAACTGCGCGTCGAATTGTAATGGTGTTGGTACACACTGCCATAAACCTGCGAGAATATCGTCGGCAGCGTCTTGTTGAGCGCGGTTAATTAGCTCGTCGGTTTTCTGTACAAAAAGATTATTCCAGGCGAGAGACTCGACGGCTTTGATTTCATCAGTGCCGAGTTTGGCATCTTTTTGCAAGGAGGGCAGGAGCTTTATCAGGTTGTGCCAATCTTCTAATTTTAAGTATACCGACTTCAAGAGCTTTAGAACGAAGGGGTGATGCGCCTGTTGTTTATGCAGGCGTAATAGTGTTGCTAAGCAAGGTTCATATTGCCCTTGTTGGTACTGGATTTGTGCTTGAGCGATCCCCACAGCAAAGTCGGAGTCCTCGGTGCTGTCATAGGCTTTCTTCAGCATTAGCTCAGCATCCTTAACCTGCCCTAACTCGTTGGAAGCGTGAGCGGCGGCTAAGTAGTTAATTAAGGGCTTATGGGACTTGGTAGCAGATTTAGATAATAGCTTGCTCGCTACGCCCCAGTTGCCTTCAAGTAGTGCAATTAGACCTTTCTCGGTTTTTATCGTAGCTCTTGACTCGGCGGAACGGCCAAACCACTTAGATACAGACTTGCTTGAATGCACCAGTTTACGTTTCAGCCCTAGTAGCCATACCAATAAAGTAAGCAAAATAGCGATAGCGAGTGCGGCGATGACCAGATTACTTTCTATTAGCCAGTTTCCATAAGATATTCGAACATATCCGGGGTCATGGCTGACAATCGCTGAAACACCAAGCGCTAGAGCCATGCCGACAATAATCAACACGAGTAAACGCTTCATGGTGTTGGCTCCTGCTTGGTACTGTTATCTGTGCTTGAAGGTGTCGGGTTGGAAAGTTTGCCTAAGCTATGGTTAAGATACATGGCTTCAATTTTTGTCTTCAGTAAGCGTAATGACTTTGAAATATCGGGTGTTTCGTAGCTTATTTGAAGTGTTTGCATACTTTTGAGTTTAGAAATCAGAGTTTTCGTTTGTTTGTCCTGAGTATCAAAGTAGTTCTCTAGCCAAATGCTTGCTTGTTTTAAGCTGTGAGTAAAAATAGCCTGGTTTTGCTCTAGTAAGGCAAGGTTTGCTTGTTCGAGCATCAGTCTTAGATTCTGCTTCAGATAATAATTTTGCTCAGGCGCCATAAGAGGCGCGACAGGGTGATCCAAACGCCGGATCAATACTGCTTTCTTTAGCTCGCCCCATACTTCCAGCCATGCTTGCTTCCATGCGGGAAGATCTGAAGTTTGTGATGAACGCTGGCTTGGTGTTTGTTCTGGCTCTGGCTTGCTCGTGTCTAAATAAGCGCTTTCTTTTAAGCCGTCTAAAGAAGAAATGATAGCCGAGAGTTGCATAAACATACCTTCACGGTCGAGGTGAGAAAGCTGTTGTAAGCTAAGAATCTCTTGATTGAGTGCTGCACGAACTGGGAGTAAGCCTGGGTCATTGATTTCGGCCAGCACTTTATCGGCAGATATCATGACTGCCTCAGCATTTTTTAAGTCGCGCTCAAGAAGAAGTCTTTGGTTGGCGAGATGTAATAAATACTCGGCCTCAGCAAGTAGCCAGTCAGCACGACTGCTGGCACCCATTTCTGTTAGCTTCTCGGTGTTATATAAACTTTGCCTATCGAGCTGAGTCAGTATCTGACTTTGTTGTTGTTTGTCTGCTTCTAGGTTTTTCAAACGTCGCTCGAGGCTTTGCTCTAAGTATTGAACTCGTTGTTGTGCGCTCTTATTTTGTGAATCTAGGTGCGACAGTAGTGTGTTTTGTTGCGACAGGTTTTGCCAGAAGTAAATTGCGCTAGCGATCGAAAACGCAGCTATTAGAGCAATGACCAGTATTAGCAGCCAAGAAAGGTTTTTCTTCTTTTTAGCTTGAGGGGCTGGCTTCTTTACATCTGCTGCAGGTAGCGTTTCGTTTGCGTCAGTCACGTGTTGTCCTGTTTTTTGTTGGTTGGCACTTACAAGCTGGCTTTTTTGATGCACTTTACAATGTCCATCGGCATAAGGTTTTCCGAGATCAAAGTGTTCTTCAATCCGTGTTCATATGCAATATTGGCCACTCTGATACTGGGTAGTATAAAAGACCTGTCAGATAAGTCGATATTGTGTTCACTGCAATGAGCAAGCAGGTTAGTCAGTGTTTCACCGCTTAGTGTAATAATAAAGTCTGGCGCAAAGTCGTCAATGCTTTGTTGCAGTATGCTTTGATCATAGTCTGGTTTCGAGCGTTGGTATAGCGATATGCTATCTACTTGCGCACCTCGAGCAAGAAGTTGGCTTTGTAAAGCCTGGCGACCATGCTTACCCTTGAGGATGAGTATTTTTTCGTCTTGAACTGTTTTGAGGTCTTTGTTCTCTAATAGTTTTTCACTGCTCAGGTCTTGACCTGGCGATACGATATCCAGACTTGTCGAGTTTAAGGCTTCAGCGGTTTTGCGGCCAATGGCATACCATTTTTGTCCGACAGGTGCTTGTGGCCAATAGTGATCTATTTGTTCAAGGCCTAGATCAGCTGCGTGTTGGCTGACGACAATTACATGCTGGTATTGGTCTAAATCGAGGATGTGCTGTCGCTCGATCGCGCTAATCTCAAGCGCATCGATTTTTAGCATTGGCAGTTTTTTGCACTGGGCTCCTAAGGCTTCGAGAGCTTTTGATAATTCCGTGGCGGAGGGTTCGGGGCGGCAGATTAGAATCTTGCTTGAACTGAGCAGGCCTAGTCGCTTGAAAGCCTGCTCGGTAACGAGTTTATTTGTCATTGGCTTAAACTTGAGCTTTGTTATAGACAGCTTCTAGTAAAGGGCCTGCACCCATTTCAAGCAGAGCTTCCGCTACGGCAACACCCAGCTCTTCACATTGAGCTTGTGGGCCGCTTAAGCTTGTTTTAAGGATGGTTGCGCCATCTTCTGAGGCAACTAAGCCGGTGAGTGTCAGTGTCTCGCTTTCTAAGGTTGCATATCCGGCGATTGGAACCTGACAGCCACCATGGAGCCGGTGATTCATTGCGCGTTCAGCTTTTACGCAGAACTCGCTTTCTGGGTGAATGAGGGGCGCCAATAATTTTTTAATATCCTCATCCTTGCTTCTGCACTCAATGCCTAGAGCGCCTTGGCCAACAGCTGGAAGTGATTGCTCAGCCGATATGACGCTTTTGATGCGTTCATTGAATTCAAGTCTTTTGAGTCCAGAGGCTGCAAGAATAATGGCGTCATACTCGCCTGCATCGAGCTTTGCCAGACGAGTATTAACATTGCCTCTTAAAGGGCGAATATCTAGGTCTGGGCGAGAGGCGGCCAGTTGGCTATGCCTGCGTAGGCTTGAGGTGCCAACAACTGCACCTTCTGGAAGTTGATCGATCGAGTCGTATTGATTACTAACGAAAGCATCGAAGGGGTTTTCCCGCTCACAAATAACGGCTAGCTCAAGACCTTCGGGGAACTCCATAGGGACATCTTTCATTGAGTGGACGGCGATATCTGAAATGCCTTCTAGCATTGATGCTTCAAGCTCTTTTACAAATAAGCCTTTGCCACCGATTTTAGCAAGGGGGACGTCTAGAATCTTATCCCCTTTGGTTGTCATGCCATTAATATTGACTTCCAAGCCTGGGTATAAAGCTTCAAGTTGAGACTTTATATAACGGCTTTGCCACAACGCTAAAGCACTTTCACGAGAAGCAATATTGAGGGTCTTGATTGGGCTTGATGTAGACATGTTCGAGTCGTTCACTATTGGCAAATGGAGTGGGTGCTATATATTGAATTGCGTCGCTATTTGTATTGGTGGTGAAACCAAATAAAGAATAGTGAGCTAGATACAGCCTGTTATGGCGACTTAGTATAACGGAACTGGAAATAAAGTCGAAAAGATACAAATCAAGTGAAGATCACTTTTATTTCTTGGGCGCTTACTTGAGTCAAACTTGGCTATATGAAGGTTAGAAGTTAAGTGTTAATTTAACTTCCAGTCGATCTTGTTTAAGATTTAGTCGATACTTTGTTCTATCTGCAAGGTCATTAAAATTGCGAATGACGGAATCTGTGCAATTCTTTCCCCCGCTTAAGAGAGAATCGATATCAAATTTAAGCACGTGCTTAGAGAAGGATTTGATCGCTGTACTATAGGAAAATTTAGTGTCAGATGAGCTCTCGATGAGGATAGTATCATCATCACCGCTATTGCTGCGTGAGTTTTCAAAAGCTAGAGTATTAAATGACAGACACAGACATAACAAGCCTATTACGAACAAAGCGCGCTTGGTCATTGTTGATGTGTGTGTGTTGTTCAAATCGTCCACTCCATTTGATGAAGACTACCTATTCAATGATAAGAGATCTCCCTGTAGCGGTGTGTAACATTTGGTTAGATCGAGAGGGTATTTCGAAAAACTTCATTTATTGAGGTAAAGAGAGAGGATAAAGTGTGAACAGGTTCTCTAAGTTGTTGAGTGGAAGCTCATTTTTATTCTAGAAGGTGCTTAGTTGCAGTCTTAGGCTTGAAAGGATTGTTCACTTATTCTTTGCTTGAGTTCGCTTACGTGTCGACGACTGACGAGAATGCGAAAGTCGGTATTGCGTATATGTATGTAGTAGTGGCCATCGGAGCTCTTGTGCATTGCTGAGATGTGTTTGGCATTGACCAGTGTATTGCGATGGGCACGCAGGAGCTTGTCTGGGTGAGCTTGTTCCAACTCCTTTAATGTTTGGTCACTTAGGGTTTCACCGTTTGCATGGACAACGGTAAGGTACTTCTGTTCGGATCTAAAAAAGTAAATCGAGTCGAAAGGAAGTAACTCCTGGCCTTGCCAACTGTGTGCGACAAAATGAGCTTCTTCGTTACTATCCTGCTCCTTGATAGATTTTAGCTGCAGTTGATTAACATGCTTTGCTTGAGCCAGAGCACTTTCCAGCTCTTCGCCTCGAACGGGTTTTAACAAGTAACCCATGGCCTGCTTTTTAAAGGCGTCGATGGCATACTCGTCATAGGCGGTGCAAAAGATCATGGCAGGAGGGTGCGGCTTTTTTGCCAGAGCGCTGGCCACTTCCAGGCCATCAATACCTGGCATTCTGATATCCAGAAGCGCAATATCAGGCTTAAGCTCCTCAATCCGTACCAAGGCTTGTTCACCATTTTCAGCTTCACCGCAAACCTGATAGTTACAATTTCGTTCAATTAAACGCTTTAGGCGCTCTCTTGCCAAGCTCTCATCATCGACGATAAATACACTAATAGGGCTGTTTGCTGTCATATCTTAGTTAACCGGAATACGTAAAGTAACGGTAAAAATATTGTTTAGTTGGCTAGTCTTTAATATAGCGCCTGAGCCGAAAATTGCCTGGAGCCTGCTGCTAATATTGTCTAATGCGATTTGGTTTCCGTGTCGTGCCTGTTTTTCTGGGTCAAAAGGGTTTGAGATCAAAATGTATAAATGATCTCTTTTGAGTTCGGTTTCAATGCTAATAGTGCCGCCTTCAGTTAGCGGTTGAATACCATGATAAATCGCATTTTCTACTAATGGTTGTAGGGTTAAAGGGGGGATCAATACCTTTTTCTTGGCGTTGTTGAGCTTCCACTCAATCTTTAGCCTGTTTCCTAATCTAAGGGCTTCAATATTCAAGTATCGTCGGCATAGCTCAATTTCTTCACGAACCGGAATCAGAGAAGTTTGGTTGTTTAATGTAGCCCTGAAAATGGTTGATAGATCTATGACTGCATCTTCGGCTTTTTGTGGATCGATTGCGATCAGGCTGGCGATGCTGTTCATGCTATTAAACAGAAAGTGAGGACGAATTCTAGCCTGCAGTGCTTGGATGCGCGCTCGAAGTTCTGCTTGGCGCTGTTCTCGCCATTGGTGTTGCAGGAAGAAATAACGCAGTAAGATGCTCGCGAGCATCGAGCTGATGAGTAAACTCTTTGATAGAAATAGTTCCGGTTTTGTAATGACGCCCGGCAGCAGGAAGTTGATGCCTAGCCAACTGAAAAACAGCGTGATGATGGCATTGCTAGATAAGAAGTAAATGCTGATAAATTTCGGGCTTTTGCCAAATAGAAATTTTCGGGTTGTACAGATTACCGCTGCAAAGCTGAGCGTGAGTGAGTGGCAGTAAATAGATAGCAGGCCTAGTTTATCCCAACTGATTAACTCGTTTGAACTCAAGACCAGACATAAAACCAGCGCTAGAAACTGGGTTAGGATCAGCAGAAACAGAACGGCATTGATTCGACAAAGGTCAGGAATGACAAAATTGGAGTTCTGCTCACTCCCTGAAGCTTGCTTAGAATCATCAGCATGGCTGTTTTTGTTTGGCTGTGATTGCTTGGCGTTTCTATGCATGATAAATGACTGGTTTCTTTACAAGGGATGACTAAGGCGTATTATTCGCTTTTGTGCTACAATGCGCGCCGCAATTTTGACTCCACAAATTTCAGTGTAGATGGGTAATCAAACATGAGCAATGCAAACGACAATAACGGCCAGCTAAATACGCAGAGTGATTCAAGTAAAGAAAAGCCATGGGGAGGACGCTTTACCGAGCCTACCGATGCTTTTGTTGAACAATTTACTGCGTCAGTAGAGTTTGATCAGCGTTTGTATTTCCACGATATCCAGGGCTCTATTGCGCATGCGACGATGCTGGCAAAAGTTGGCGTGCTGACTGAAGAAGAGAAAACGCAAATCATTCAGGGCTTGAAAGAGGTTCAGGCAGAAATCGAGAGTGGCAAATTCCAGTGGTCTGTCAAACTGGAAGATGTACATATGAACGTCGAGGCAGCCTTAACAGAAAAAATTGGTATCACGGGCAAGAAACTCCATACAGGGCGATCTCGAAATGACCAGGTTGCGACAGATATTCGTTTGTATCTACGAGATGAAATCGATGTGATTGCCAGTGAAATTACTCGTCTTCAGGATGGCATGGTAAGGCTTGCTAAGCGTGAGGCTGCAACAATAATGCCGGGCTTTACTCATTTGCAAACAGCTCAGCCAGTCACTTTTGGTCATCATATTCTTGCTTGGAACGAGATGCTTCAACGTGACTATGAGCGTTTGATGGACTGTCGTAAGCGCGTGAATATTATGCCGCTAGGTGCAGCAGCTTTGGCGGGAACGACTTATCCTATTGATCGTAGCATTACGGCCGAGTTATTAGGCTTTGACCGACCTAGTGAGAACTCTCTTGATTCAGTCAGTGATCGTGACTTTGCTATAGAGTTTTGTTCATTTGCCAGCTTGGTTATGATTCACTTATCGCGAGCTTCTGAAGAGTTGATTTTGTGGGCATCGGCTCAGTTTGATTTTATCGACTTGCCGGACCGCTTCTGTACTGGTTCGTCTATCATGCCGCAGAAGAAGAATCCAGATGTGCCAGAGTTGGTACGAGGCAAGTCGGGCCGGGTAACGGGTCATATGATTTCTCTATTGATGTTAATGAAGTCTCAGCCTTTGGCATACAACAAAGATAACCAGGAAGATAAAGAGCCATTATTTGATGTCTTGGATACCTTAAAAGGTTGTTTGAAGGCCTATGCTGATATGATTCCGGCGATTGAGGTGAAGGCTGAAAATATGAGAGAAGCAGCACGTAGGGGCTTTTCAACCGCGACTGACTTGGCTGATTATTTAGTCGTTAATGGTGTGGCTTTCCGTGATGCGCATGAAATTGTTGGTAAAGCCGTGGCATATGGTGTTGCTGAGGAAAAAGACCTTTCAGACATGACACTAGAAGAGTTGCAGGTGTTTAGCGATCAGATTCAAGAAGATGTATTTGACGTTCTGACGCTTGAAGGCTCTGTTAATGCACGAAATCACCTGGGCGGGACGGCACCTGCACAGGTTTCTGCTGCGGCTGACAGAGTTCTTGAAAAACTAGCTGCACGTTAACTTGTCGTGCCTGACTTGATTGGCAGGCGACAGATATAGGTTGTGACGCCGGCACCTATGCAGCTAAGCATAATGACGGCCCATAACTTGCCAATGATGAGTGCGGATAAAAGCATGCTTCCCCACATACATATTAGTATCCGGGTTCGAATGTTTTTGTCCAGGCCTTCGCCGCTTTTCCAAACTGAAATGATGGGGCCTAGCTTCGGGTGTTCGTGTAACCAGCGGTGAAAACGTTCCGATGAGTGAGTGAATAACCAGGCAGCTAATAGTAAGAAAGGTGTTGTCGGTAATATCGGCAAGAAAATACCAATCACGCCAAGGATGACGCAGAGCCACCCCAAGGAGGCAATAAGTATTTTGACGCTGCCTTTCATTACTACTTTCCTGACAAATACATTTACGGTTTTTCCATTGTAGACCTTTAAATAGCTTTCTATAAATATAGAGGCTATTTTTTGTAAAAAATTAGCGCATAGACACTATTCTACCAACGCGGGATAATGTGTCTTTTACTATTGATAAACGAGACTTCAGATGCAAATTAGCAAAGATAAAGTGGTAACCTTTCATTATAGACTATCGAATGAGCAAGGCAGTGAGCTGGAGACCTCTCATGGAGAAGACCCGGTTGCTTATTTGCATGGCCATGGAAATATTATTTCTGGTTTGGAAAAAGGCCTGGAAGGTCAGTCGGCAGAAGATGTTTTGACTGTGACGGTTGAACCTCAAGACGGCTATGGCCTGCGTAAAGAAGAAGCTGTTCAGCGCGTACCAATTAAGCACCTAGTGGGCGATAAAAAGCAAAATTCCAAGTTGAAGCCTGGTATGGTGGTTTCGATTAATACCGAAGAAGGTCCAAGGCAGGTTGTGGTATTAAAGGCAGGAAAGTTTAATGTCGATGTGGACACGAATCACCCTTTGGCCGGGCAGGTTTTGAGTTTCGATATTGAAATTCAGAGCGTCAGGGAAGCAACAGAAGATGAGTTGGCTCACGGGCATGCTCATGGTGTTGGTGGTCACCACCATTAACAAGTGCTAATGTTGCAAGCATAGAGATTTCACCAAAAAACAAGTAACGTGAGCGTTTTTAGAATGGCTTCTTCAGGAAATGAACATGAAAAAAACGCTTCTAGGCCTAGCTCTAATAGGTGCTTCTACTCTCAGCTATGCTGCTGAACCTCTAAAGTCTCTTGATACTCAAGATCAAAAAGTTAGCTATAGCTTTGGCTTGGTTCTAGGTAAGCGCATGACTAACGATATGCCTGATTTGCAAATCGACGTATTCGTCCAAGGTTTGAAAGATGCTTATAGTGGCAACCCTCAACTTATTACCGATGAGCAGGTCGCGCAGACTCTATCTGACTTTCAGCGAGACCTACAGCAAAAGCAGCTAGAAGAAGTTCAAAAAGCGGGTGAAGAAAACAAAAAAGCGGGGAAAGAATTCCTAGCTGAAAACAAGAACAAAGAAGGTATTGTTACCCTAGAGAGCGGCCTTCAGTATAAGGTTTTGACCGAAGGTAAAGGTCTGCAGCCTGGGCCGACAGATGTTGTGAAAGTTCACTATACCGGCTCTTTGATCAACGGTACGGTTTTTGATAGCTCGATTGATCGTGGTCAGCCAGTAAGTTTTCCGGTTAATGGTGTGATTGCTGGATGGACAGAAGCCCTTCAGTTGATGCCTACTGGTTCAAAGTGGCAGCTGTTTATTCCTTCGGACTTGGCATATGGTCCAAACGGTAACCGTTCTATCGGGCCGAATGAAACGTTGCTATTCGATGTCGAGTTGTTGGATATCGAAGCGAAAAAATAAAGTAGCTTAATCGTCAGTACTATCGAAAGAATACACAATGTATTCTTTCGAATCTCTTCTTCTTACTCTTATTATTAAAACACTACATTCAAACGAACTAGTCCGGGTATGCCCAAGATATCGCTATTGCTGAATATCATTGGGATAATATCGATATTGACTCGTTCATTATAAGACCAGCGGGTACCGACTAAGGCCGTTGTATCGCTATCGTCTTGCGTTGACATAACAACTTCAGCGCCAATCGAGAATAAGCCACTTTCTGTATCAATTAGACCAGCATAAGCGCCCAAACCTAATTCTAGGAATGTATCACTATTGTCTGCAATATCGCTGTAAATAAGAGATGGTGTGAGTGTGAATGTTGCTGCATCGGCCGAAATCGTGGCTGCGACCCCTAGCTTTAAATTAGTTTGATCGTTATTGCTGTTGTCAAAATCAATGACAGATAAGCCTGTTACCAAAGACCAAGCAAACTGATCTGTCGTTTGCTGATCACCTGATCTAATAGGCGGGAGCCCCCATTTTAGGCTAACGTCGTTCCCTGTAGAGGCGGTGTTAAGGCCTAGTCCACTATTCAAAATAAGCTCAGCCTGGGAAAGCCCGAGTCGAATACTGCCGCCATTTTGTAAACCGTTCGCACCACTGTGCAGGTCAATGGATATATGGTCGCCAGTGTTTACTTTACCCTGTTCAAGAAAGAACCCGCGTGAAGGAGGCGTATAAGCTTTTTTAAACGGCTCTTCAGCGGCGACAAAGGTGCTGGCAGAGGCACTGCAGGCAATAAGAGAATAGCTAAGAAGGTGGTTTTTCATGATTAGACGTTCCTTGATTTCACAGATATTAATTCAATTTGGCTAAGTTTAAATAGGGGGCAACTGATACTAGGAGATAAACTTCAGACCAATACCCGCAGGTTCCATTCGGACAATTTTCATTTTCAGTACAGGCGCTGTTTCTCCCATGCCCTGGACCTGGCCCTGGACAACGGTGCCGACCGGTGGCATAGGAATATTCTCTGTTAGAAGAAATACACCGCCATCGGAGATATCACGGGTAGTGACAATTTGATCGCCAATACTGGGGTGAGACACTTTAAGTTTACACTTCATTGGTGTCCGGTGCTCAGAGCGTTTGTCGGGCTGTGCGGATGTTGAGGTGTTTTCGTTTTCAATGGTCATTTTATTAGCAGGCCACTTAGCTTAAATAATTGCTCTGCATTATATCGATAATAAAAACGAATATCGCCAATCTAGCTTTAAGTTTTGGAAAGATTACATGGCTTGCAGTCTTTCAGTGAGGGCTAAAAATGAGGCAGATAGACAAATTTCGTTAATGGCGTAAAATAGCGCGTTTTTTACAGGCTAGTTCTCTAAAGCGTGTTGGTGATAGAAGGGTGTTATGAAATCGCATAGTGTTGAAAAGATCGGTGGAACGTCAATGAGTGATTATGTCGCTATTCGCGATAATATAATCAGCAAACCCTCAAGAGAGGATACGATCTATCAGCGTGTATTTGTGGTTTCAGCGTATGGCGGCATGACAGACGCTTTGTTAGAGCACAAAAAGACTAGCCAGCCAGGAATCTATGCGTTATTTGCCAACGGCTTGAAAGACAAGAGTTGGCACCAGGCGCTGCAGCAAGTGAAAGCTGATATGCAGGCCATAAACGCAGGCTTATTTGGTGAAGGTGAGCTTTTGCAGCAGGCGAATAGTTTTATTGGCGAGCGTCTGGATGATGCAGAGCAGTGTCTTGTTGATCTTCAAAGACTTTGTCAACACGGGCATTTTGAGCTTTCCGCACATTTGGCGACTGTTCGGGAAATGTTGGCGAGTATCGGTGAGGCTCATAGCGCTTGGAACACTGCAAAGCTTCTTGAACGTGACGGTTTCAATGCTTGTTTTGTTGATTTAACTGGCTGGCGCGCGGCACAGCATACCTCTTTGGATGAGCGGATCGTTGAAGCGTTTCAAGGCTTGGATTTGGCAAGTCAGATACCTATCGCGACGGGTTATGCGCATAGCGAGGAAGGCTTGATGTCTACTTTTGACCGTGGCTATAGTGAAATGACCTTTAGCCGCATCGCTGTATTGACCGAAGCGCGTGAAACCATCATCCATAAAGAATTTCACTTGAGCACGGCTGATCCTCGTTTGGTTGGTGAAGAAAATGCTATTCCTATCGGACGGACAAACTATGATGTTGCCGATCAGTTAGCTAACCTGGGAATGGAAGCTATTCACCCTAAAGCGGCCAAGGGTTTACGTAGTAACCGTATTCCTTTAAGAGTTAAGAATACTTTTGAGCCTGACCATCCTGGTACACTTATCACCGGAGACTATGTCAGTGACGAGCCTTGTGTCGAAATTATTGCAGGTTGCAAGGGCATCTATGCACTGGAAGTGTTCGATCAGGGGATGACGGGTAGTGTCGATACTTATGACCAGAAAATTCTTGAGCTGATCAGGCGCTTCAAAGGCCATGTTGTTTCTAAAGATATTAATGCGAACACCATTACTCATTATCTTGCTACAAACCTGAAAACAGTAAAGCGTATATACGGTGCTCTGGAAAAATGTTTTCCTGAGGCCGAGATTGACCAGTGCAAAGTTGCGATTGTTTCGGCGATTGGCAGTAATATGCAAGTGCCTGGTATGTTGGCGGTGACGGTCAAGGCGCTGGCACAGCAGGAAATTAGTGTTTTAGCAATGCATCAATCTATGCGACAAGTTGACATGCAGTTTGTTGTCAACGAAGACGACTATGACTTGGCGGTGAAGAGCCTGCATAGTAGCTTGGTCGAAATTCACAATCACGGTATCGCGATTTGCCCTGCTAATTAACAATTAGATCTCGTGGGAACATCCTGCTAAAGGAGTTGGCAATGCATCAGATCTCTGGGTTTTCATCGGCAGCACGTACGCTGTTTGTTTTGGCGGCATTTGTTATTGTGGTTGCAGGTATACGCGCTGCTGAGTCATTGATGGTGACGTTTCTACTCTCCGGTTTTTTTGCCATCATTTGTGCGCCTCCCTTTCTCTTTATGCAACGGAAAGGCTTGCCTGCCTGGCTGTCCTTGATACTGGTGGTTATTTTTATCAGCCTGGTGCAGTTGGTGATTATCTCTATTATTACCACTTCACTCACTGCTTTCTCAAATGACCTACCCCAGTACCAGATACGCCTGCAAGCATTGATGGGCGAACTAATCAGTGGCTTAAATTCCTGGGGCTTGGATATTCCAAAGGAAAAGTTAATGCAATTGTTTGACCCGTCAACGATTTTTAAGTTGGCGGTAAGCACTCTGGGGAACCTGGGTGGCGTTTTATCGAACTCCTTTCTGATTGTGTTAACAGTGATTTTTATGCTTTTTGAAGGTGTTTCATTGCCGGCAAAACTTCATAAGGCTTTCGGCGAAGACAGTACCTTGATGGAGCATATTGAATTATTTTTAGAGAATGTTAATCGTTATATGAGTATCAAGGTTGTAGTGAGCCTGGGAACGGGTGGGTTAATCTATATCTGGTTGCTTATTCTGGGGGTTGAATATCCCTTGTTGTGGGCTTTAATTGCTTATCTTCTAAATTTTGTACCGAATATTGGTTCCATTATCGCAGCAGTACCCGTGATGTTGTTGGCCTTAATTCAATTAGGGCCTTTGCATATGTTGTTGGTTGCAGCGGGTTATTTATTTGTTAATACCTTGATGGGCAATGTTATTGAGCCGCGCTATATGGGGCGGGGCTTAGGGCTTTCTACTTTGATTGTTTTCTTGTCTTTGGTATTTTGGGGTTGGGTGCTTGGGCCAGTGGGGATGTTACTGTCTGTCCCACTGACCATGCTGTTAAAAATTGCCTTTGAAAGCAGTGACGAGACCCGCTGGATCGCAATCATTATGGGGCCAGATGTTGCTCAAGAAAAAGATGAGAAGCGGTAGTTCTAAATGAGCAGCTACCAAAGATCCTCTTCATCTTGAGAGTCGCTTTGAATTAGAATCCTTTTGAGGTCTTTTTCTCTGTCTTTGCTATGAGCTTCGGCTAAATCAACTTTTTCGCCGTAAACTTCGAGCCAGGTACGTGAGCCAGGTAGCATGTGAGCCAGGTCATACATGCCGGTACGTAAGGCTTCTAGAAATTCTTGATTACCTTTTTCTTGTTCCATCACCACGTTAAGCAATTTAAGGTTGCTTGTATTGCCCAGTTGATCCTGGATAACGGGTAATATTTTCTTAAGGCTCTTTATTTGTTGAGTTTGAGCTTCGTTTTGGCTGGTCAATTCCGAGATTTGTAGCTGTAGCTCTTCAACGACTTCAAGGTTGACGGACTCTTCTTCTTCATCTCCGAAGACGGTGATCGTTATTACTGTAATCGAAACAGAAATAATCACGATTAGTAAGAGTGCGACAACCAGTAGTACTATTTTGTTCGTCCCGACACTCTCTTCCAGAGCAGTAATTCGTTGCTTTTCAGTGAGTGGCTCGTGCTCCACTTCATCTTTCTTGGCCATGGTCTATCCTACGTCGCGAATTTGATTATGAGCTCGGGAGGTGTGCATGTAGTCATGCTAAATCGAACAGAAGTTATGCGAACCCCGGTGAGCCCAGATAGTTTTAGTGTAGACCAAAACTATCTGAAGTACCTACCAAAGGAATGTGATTAATTGTGATATTAATACGAATATTACTAATTAACTTAGATAGTTAGCGCTATAAGTTCTATTAGCCTGTTAACTTTTCGTACTTATCCATTAATTCTGCTTCACTTTCCTTGTGATCAGGGTCTTTGGGAATGCAGTCTACAGGGCATACTTCGACACATTGTGGTTCGTCGTAATGGCCGACACACTCGGTGCATTTGCTCGGGTCAATAATATATATATCTTCACCGGGTGCGATGGCTTCATTGGGACACTCAGGCTCGCACACGTCGCAATTTATACAGTCATCTGTGATCATTAATGCCATGAAAAATACCTCTGCTATGATCTGATAAAAGTGGGGTTAAAGGTCAAAATACTATCCTGCTATCGCTCTTCTAAGGCCTTAATGACGGCTGGCGCTACAAACTCTGAAACATCACCGCCCAAAGAGGCAATTTCCCTAATTAAAGTGGAAGAGATATAAGAGAGGTGGTTGTCAGGAGTAAGAAACAAGCTTTCTGCTTCAGGAACCAAGCGCCGATTCATATCCGCTAGTTGAAATTCGAATTCAAAGTCTGAAACAGCACGTAAACCGCGTAGAATAACGTTGACCTTGTGCTCTTTTACAAACTCGGCCAATAAGCAGTCAAAGCCAATGACTTCTACATTATCGAGATGAGCCAAAACGTCCTTTGCCAGTTCAACCCGTTTTTCAAGTGGAAACATAGGGTTCTTTTTTGGGCTGGCTGCGACAGCAATAATAATGCGATCAAAAAGCTTTGCAGCACGCTCTACAAGATTGGTATGGCCGTTAGTAATTGGGTCAAAAGTGCCAGGATAAACGACAGTATTCATAGGGGGTCTTACTCCTGAAGCTGCGGAATACGATTGCAGTGCCTAAGTCAATTTTACAGTATTGGAAGTATAGACAACCAAGAACTAAAGAAGGGGCGGAATAGTAACCAAATTTCGGGTGGGTTGCTAGTCAGCTTGTTGTAAACAAGAAGTCTGCGCTGGCAAGATAGCCAGCGCATTTGAAGGGTTATCTCTATAAGGAGCTAGCTTATCGTAAGAAAATAGAGAATAAGGCCTTATGAATCAAGGTACCAAAAGGAGGGTAGGCAAACTTGGTACTGTTGAAATGATTCTTGCAGAATACTGATTTTGCATGAGAGAAGGTCAGGAAGCCTTGCTCGCCGTGGTAGGAGCCCATACCTGATTCACCAACGCCGCCAAAATGTAAGTCTTCTTGAGCAAAGTGAGAGACTGTGTCGTTAATGCAGACGCCGCCAGCTCGAACTTGTTCTAGTACATATTGCTGTTCGTCTTTGTCCATTCCAAAATAGTAAAGCGCCAAGGGCTGAGGGCGATCATTAATGAAGTCCAGAGCTTGGTCTAGCGACTTAGTGGGTAGGATTGGCAGGATTGGGCCAAAGAGTTCTTCTTGCATCACTAGCATATCATCAGTGGCATTTAGCACCAGGTGGATAGGCATCTTACGTGTACCGGTTTGCATATCTTCGTCAGCCGGGTTGCACTCAATAATCGTTGCGCCTTTGCTTTTTGCATCGTCCAGGTAAGATTGCAGGCGTGCGAGCTGTCGTTCATCGACTACGCTGGTGAAGTCAGTGTTGTGCTTCAGCGTTGGGTACATCTTGGCAAAGAAGTGTTGGAATCGATCAACGAAATGCTCCAGGCGGTGCTCTGGACAAAGAATGTAGTCAGGTGCAATGCAGGTTTGGCCAGCATTAAAAGCCTTACCAAAAACAATTGACTGTGTTGCATCGTCCATATTGACATCGTCAGAGATGATTGTTGGAGATTTGCCGCCAAGCTCAAGCGTGACGGGTGTTAAGTTAGCCGCCGCTGCTTTCATTACATGGCGGCCAACAGCCGTTGAACCGGTAAACAGTAAATGGTTCCATGGGATGCTAGAGAACTCAGTCGCGACTTCTGCATCACCCTGAACAATCGCAACCAGATCTTGAGGAAAGGTGTCGGAGATTAGTTGCTCGATTAGTGCAGAGGTCTGCGGTGTAAACTCTGACATCTTGATCATGGATCTGTTACCTGCAGCCAAAGCAGCGACAAGAGGGCCCATTGATAAAGACACGGTATAGTTCCAAGGCGAAATAATGCCAATAATCCCCAGCGGTTGATATTGCACAAAACCTGTCGCAGGTTGAAATAAAGGAGAGATCTTTTTCTTATCTTTGCTCATCCACGATTTCAGGTTTTTGATGTTGTAGTCGATGCCGTGAATGGTTGTCATTAGCTCAGCAAGTTTTGTTTCATCAGCAGAGCGGTTAGAAAAGTCGCTGGAAATTGTCTCGATAATCTCGTCTTGATTATCAAGAAGCATGCTTCTAAGTTTTTTAAGGTTTGCGACTCTTTCCTGATAAGAAGGCATTGGGTTTTTACGGAAAGCAGCTTTTTGCTCGGAAAAAATCTGATTCATGCGTTGGATTTGTTTTTTGCTTTCACTTATTTGAATGACTTCAGCAACCATGGGGATGAGCTCCGACAATATGTCTATCTGTTTGTGTTAGGCGAAAAATAGAAGAAAAACGAAAATAATCTACTTTTTACAATATACTTTATATTTTTAGAGTATATACTCTAAAAAGTCAACACTTAGAGATCAAAAATATGACTGCGAGTCATTTTTTAATTTTGGTGACCAGGATTGCATCCTGTTAAAAGCTATATATAGTGGCGCTGATCAGGTACAAGTACGCCTGACTTGAAGAGCTGCATAAGAAAATGTACATGATTGGGAGGTTAGTGAGTACATGAAAACCAAAGAAAAAATTGTATTGGCTGCGCTGGAGTTGTTTAACGAGCGTGGAGAGCGGAACGTATCGACTAACCATATTGCTGCTCACCTTGGAATGTCTCCCGGCAACCTGTATTACCACTTTAGAAATAAAAGCGACATTATTTACGAGATTTTTAAGAACTACGAGCTACTTGTAGATTCATATCTGAATGTGCCGAGCGGCAGAGCGATACATATAAATGATCTGATTACCTATTTGGATGCGGTCTTTAACGGTTTATGGGCTTATCGTTTCTTGCATAGAGATCTAGAGCATTTGCTGGACAGCGATGAGCGCCTGCGTGAAGATTATCGACGATTTACTTTACGTTGTTTGAGTGGTATCCAAAGCATTATTTATGCGATGGAGAAGAGTGAAATCTATCAGCCAATGGAAGATCAGCAGCGAAAGTCGAAAGCCTTAAATACCTGGTTGATTGTGACGAATTGGATGACTTACCTAAAAACTATCCAAAGTGCTGAGGACGAAGCGCAGGCGCTGAACCAGAAGAGTATTCAGCACGGTGTGTATCAAATACTCGACTATGTCATACCTTATTTGTATGAAGACAAACGGGCCTTAGCGCTGGAATTGCAGGAAAACTATCGCTTTGAAGGGATCGCGCCAAAAGTCTAATCTTCTTGGCTGTCTTCAGGGGAAGGGCTATTATCTAGCAAGCGCTGATTGATAATCTTGTCCAGAGCAAAGCGGCTTTCTTTTATGCCAGACTTTTTCAGGCTCGAAAACAAAATGACATCTTCCAGAGATTGGTGTGCTTCTAACTGCTTCTTAACCTGAAACATGACTTGCTTTGCAGGGCCAAACTTGAGTTTGTCGCTTTTAGTTAGAAGGATTAATGTCGGTAGCTGACATTCACTGGACCAGTCGAGTAGCATTTGGTCGAACTCGGTAAGAGGTTTGCGGATGTCCATGATAAGCACTAAGCCCGCAAGGCTTTCTCGGTTGCGTAGATAGTCATCGAGGTGCTTTCCCCATTCAGCTTTCAGGTCCAGGGATACCTTTGCAAAGCCATAGCCGGGCAGGTCGACTAGCCGAACCCCGGGCGTGCTAAGGGAAAAAAAGTTAATCAGTTGGGTTCTGCCGGGAGTCTTACTGGTTCGGGCAAGCTTCTTATTGTTAGTGATTGAGTTGATGGCTGAAGATTTTCCTGCATTGGAGCGACCGGCAAAGGCAACTTCAACGCCTTGGTCTGGCGGGCAGTTCTTGAGTTTTGATCCGCTTTGGCTGAAACGGGCGCTGTTGTAGGAGATATTCTTCGGCGTATTTGGGTGGTTCATGACTAACTCAATCAGAAAAAAGCACAGAATAAAAACCACTATTTAATGTAAGGGTTTTATCAGGAAGGGCTTAGTGTATAATAGCCTGAAATTTTTTGCCCATAATTTTCTGAGTGAGGGTGATCGGCTTGTTGTTTTAGTTTGATCAGCCATACTGTTAAGGTTTTGAAGATTAGAGAATTCATTAGCTTGTTTTGTCCTTCAGAGCTGCTTGGTTATGTGGGTAAAAATGACAATATTAGATTTATGTTTAGAGATGAAAGTGAGCGCAATTAAAATGAAAATGATTTTAAAAAGTGTAGTGATCGTTGCAGGTTTGGTAGGGTCTTTGGGGGCTTCAGCCGCTGGTGACGTTGAGGCAGGAAAGGCCGCTTCAGCTACGTGTGCTGGTTGTCACGGTGCCGATGGAAATAGTGTTGTTGCTAACTTTCCTAAACTGGCAGGCCAAGGTGAGAAGTACTTGGTTAAACAAATGAATGACATCAAAGAAGGTAAGCGTCCTGTAATCGAAATGACAGGCTTGCTTGATGCGCGTTCTGCACAGGATATCGAAAACATTGCCGCTTACTTTGCGTCACAAACAACTACGCCTGGCCAAGCAAAGAAAGACTTGGTAGAAAAAGGTGAGATCATGTACCGCCAGGGTAATGCAGCAACTAAGGTTGCGGCGTGTGCAGCGTGTCACGGCCCAGCAGGTGAAGGTGTGTCATTGGCTGCATTTCCAGCGCTTGCCGGTCAGCATGCTGATTACATCGCATCTCAGCTTAAGAAGTTCCGTAGTGGTGAGCGTAGCAACGATGGTGATTCGCGTATGATGCGTTCAGTAACGGCTCGTTTGAATGACAAAGAAATTGAAGCAGTTGCCAGCTATATTTCTGGTTTATATAAATAAGCTTCGTCTCTGCCGAGGAGCAATATGCTTCTCGGCTTTCTAGTTCCCTACCTTCCTATTTGAATACTTCTAACATTCCATCTGAGGTCAAGGCAATAACATTGGACTTCTGATCGATGACATCGATAATCGCTTTACTGCTGGCGCCGCCATAAGCTTGGCGAGGTTCTGCTTGCCAGGTCTTCACTTCAGTTCCTTTTTTAATATTAAATTTACTGATGACGCCTTGGAAAGTGCCAAGCGTTAGGTATTTCTCATCATCAGAAAAATCAGCGCTGGTGTAATTAATATATCGATTCTTAAACTTGAATTTACTTTTCCCGGTTTTGGTATCCCAAACCAGAGCATCTTCGCGTTGTGAGGTGGTAAAGGCGAGCTTACCAGAATCAGATATTGCAGCAGTCTTGATCTGATTGTTCAGGCTCAAGGCGTATTGCTCTTTGCCTGTTTTCAGGTTCCAAATCTTTGCAATGTTATCATCACCGGCACTAATACCTACTGCACCGTCTTCACTGAGGTCGGTAGCCCGTATTGGTGCGTTATGCTTAAAGCTGTGTATGGCCATACCTCGATCAAGGTCAAAGTAATTGACCGTACCATCTCTCAGGCCTAGCAATGCTCGTCGCCCATCTTGGTTTAAGCTAATCGCTTCGATTCGATCGGCTGCTTGCCAGAACTGTAGGGACTTACCATTCGTAGCGTCCCATAGCACTAAGTCTTTTTCTTGGCAGGTTACGGCTCTCTTACCGTCACCGGAAACCGCTGAGGCCCGGATGGATGAGTATTCGCCGCTTTTATGATTCCAGTCATAGAGGCGCTCTTTCTTTTTGGTGTTCCAAAAGCTCCCGCCATGATGAACCGATCCGATGACCGCAAGGTATCCGTTAGGGCTGAGTTCGCCGCTTAGTAAGCCTTGAGTCGCAAGCTGTTTACTGCTAGTGGGGCCTTCCGCGCATGCGGCAAGTGCCAGACTGAGTAAAAGGGTAGAAGTTTGTTTTTTAAACACCGATAGACCTGATAGATTTGATTCGATTTTAAAAGGACGTCATTACATCTTTAGTATAGTCAGAGACGAGGAAAAAGAGAGAATAAATATGATCTGGAGGGGAAGCGCATAATATAGCCAGAATTAAGAAGTTCTGGCTATCGCTCAGGAGTTCATTTAGAACTAAGCGGTTGTGTCTGCGTGCACCGCGTGAAGTGCTTCAATCAGCGTGTCTTCAAGCTCAAAGCGCTCTTCAAGGGTTTTTCCTAAGGAGTCGAGCTCTTTAATAAGGCCTTCGATGCCATCGTCGACTTTATGTATATCGTCGAAGCGATCGTTAAACGCTAGAGATTGTTCGGTGGACATTTCAATGCGAGGAAGGATTTTCTTTGCAAGCTCAAGTCCACCGTCATCATACTCTGCTGCCTCGGCAACGAGTTGCTCGTAGACTTCGAAGTGTCCGACCGAAACATAGTCGACCAATATCTGGCAAAACGATTGGAACTTCTCTGCTTTATTTTCTTGAGAGCTGCCTGGGTTTACAGATAGATCGCACAGGCTGACAATAAGCGCTTGCCTTTCCTTAAGCCATTTATCGATTAAGTCGTTTACTCCACCCCATCGCTCTGCAGCATTCTTGCAATTCTCGAGCATTCATTAACCCCTTTCTACTACATTATCGTTTCGAGACTTGTTGTACCTTGTCGGTACTTAGCTAGCTCGTTTCGTTTAAGTAATTGTTGTTTGTAGCTTGCTTGGCTACCTGTTTATTATCATTTTACTTTTGCAGATGAAAAACAAAATGTTTTGCGTATTGTTCGGTAAGCTTTGTGCTTACTTCTGTAACAAATAGCGTGTAGTCATGAAACTAACTAATTTGTTTAATGCTCGCAACAGTTTATTTGTTATCTTTCTTAAATAATATACTCAAGCCGATTATTGCAAAGCAAATAAACGCCAATAAGCTCCAGCCTGGGATTGATAGACTCATGAAGGTCCACTGAACTTTTGCGCAATCGCCTGTGCCTCGTAGGGCCATCTCGATTACTTCCAATAAGGGAAACACTTCGAGCATATAATCGATGCCGGGGCCGCATGCGGGGACCTGGTCTTCGGGTAAGCTTTGTAGCCACAATTGTCGAATAGCAACAGCGGCACCACCCACAGATAAGAGTGCTGCGAGGAATGCGTAGATGGACGAAGCGATCTTTCCTGCATTATGGATTGCACCGATCAGCGCAACGAGCCCAATGCCGCTAAAGAATACTCGTTGCATCATACACATTGGGCATGGGTCCATGCTGCTAAAAGGCTCAATGTAGGTGGCAGTGACTAATAGTGCCGCACAAGCGATAAAAATAAATAGAAAGCGTTGCTGTGAAGAAGGGAATGTCATGATCTTTGTTGCTCGTAAACTTGTAGTCGCTTTGCTTACCTTATAAAAGAGGTAAAGAGCGCGGTCAAAAATGTATTCTTCACTAGTGAGCCGCCTGAGTAAACAAATTTGTTTTTCTCTTAAGAGCTTGTAATGTCATATTAGGATAACAATGATAATTGCTTTGGTCTTGCGTTAAGAATGTCGGTGAAGGTGTTGCAGGCTGACTTTTCCAGCCTATAATTACTTCTTTAAGCAATTGATGACAGAGTGCAAATGAGTATAAAAGTTCCAGCGTTTTTTTTATTAATGCTATCGATGTGTGTAGCGATGCCTTTAGCAGCAGAAGATGAGGGTGAAGAGGGGGCGCCTGTATCGATTCAATATCATGACTTAACGCCACCGTTTGTCGCTAATTTTGGTAGTGACAATGGAAAGAAGCTAAAGTTTCTCAAGGCAGGTGTCTCAGTCAGAACATCGAGCGGCGCTGCGGTAAACGAAGTTATGAATCATGATGCTTTGGTTCGCCATCAGATCGTGATGCTTTTAAGTCGTCAGACTGAAGAAACACTCGGTACTTCAGCAGGTCAGGAGAAGGTTCGACTTGAAGCGTTAGAACTTGTGCAGCAGATTCTGGAAGAAGAAACGGGTGATGGGCAGATAGATGATCTCTTGTTTACCAGCTTTGTTGTTCAGAGATAAGGCTTAGCGACTTCTAAAGCGAAAATAAGAAAGGGGCCGTAGGGTAGAGAGCTTAGGCGATTTTGCCAACCCTTTCGTTCGGCTTATCCAGTTCGCATTTTTCGACGCCGTCTTCCCAGCCTGCTTCCCATGCAGCTTGCACTACTTCGCCAGAATAAGGGCACTGCTGAATATCTGCTCCCATCACTCCCGCCATATATCCCTGACGATAAGCTTTGTTTAGTGAGTCAATATCCCAGCATAAAGAAAAGTCTTGGGCCATTTGGCCACTCCTTTCATTAAGCTGCCTTGCACTTTTACAAGCATCATTGAGATAGCCATATTCAATACGCCACATGAGATGTAGAGCAGAATATAGCTTCCCGTTCGGCTAACAAAGTGGTTTGGCAACGCCATCCACATTAAGAATCCTTACTTATTCACAAAGCCTGAACATAAACTTAATGCTCAGAACGCTCTCCTACAAGCGTGAAATGCCTTATTTATATAATTTTATTTGGCGTGTAAGTCATCATTTTAAGATGAAACAATTAATGTGAGTGAACGCTTTTGATATCAAGACTGAGTTAGCGAGATACAAAAAGAACACCAACAGAAATACTCCGTTTCAAGCGTTAACAAAATTAACACAGGAGCGTACCTGCAACAATGACAGGATGGTCAAAAATGAGGGGAATTTCAGTTTTGTTTTACGACATGGAAAACGCTGCACAAAATTTATACTAAAACGTATCGGTGAACAGATGTGCAGCAAGTTTTGTGAAAGAGTCGTGAGAAAATCTAGAGTTATTGCGCCTGATAGTCCATTAGGTATCTATCGAAAGAAATACGATCACTACGCTTTATTTCTTCTGCTTGCTTAAACGACTCCTGCGCTTGTTTTTCAAACTGGCTGAATTGGTTTTGTGCTGGCTCAGCACTGAGTACCAATTGATGCTTCTTTGAAAGTTCTCCAGCGATCTCTAGCCAGGATAGAGACTCTTTCTTCATGACTGACAACACTTGAGCGGAGGGTGTTAGATCTGGTGTATCGAGTTTAGCTAGCTGTTCCTTTAGTGCCGACTTATAACGTTGGTCGCTCGTTGCCTGGTCTAGTACTTCGGCAAGACCTTGCATGCCTTTTAGAAGCTCAAGCCCCCAGCTACTTAGCGTTCGCTTTTGTGATTGGTCGGTGAGTTCAAGTCCTGGTCTTCTACCTTCATTGACGACCAGGTCAAAGTTACTATCGAGATATTCACATTCCTTATCGCCAATTACCGGAGAGTCCTGGAGTAAGCAAAAGCTCAGGAATATATCCATAAAGTCGACCTGTCTGTCAGAAATTCCCAATGGTAAAAATGGGTTCAAATCCAGGCAGCGTACCTCGATATATTCGACTCCGCGTTCGTTGAGTGCATGCCGTGGCGTTTCGCCTGACAGTGCACTGCGCTTTGGTCGGATTGAGCTGTAATACTCGTTCTCGATTTGCAGAATATTCGTATTGATCTGAAGGTAAGCGTCACCTTTCTTTAGCCCAAGCTCTTGGTATGGCGGGTAAGAAGTGTTAATGGCATCGCCAAGTGTATGGGTGAAGTTTTCCAGGCTGTTAAAGCAGATATTTAGCGATGATTGGGCGTTGTTGTGATAGCCGAGGTCTCCCATTCTGAGCGAGGTAGCATAAGGCTTATACAGCGTGCCCTTATCATCAAATGATTCGAGGCAGTGATTTTGGCCAGCGACAAAACTCTGGTCTAGGCAAGGCGACGCACCGAATAAATACATGAGTAGCCAAGAGTAGCGACGAAAGTTTCGAATCAGAGCGAAATATTGCTCCGACTTAAAGTCTTGTAGTGACTGCTCTTTATTGCCATGCGCTTCTTTTAGATTAAGCCAAAGGGAGTCATTGATCGAGAAGTTGAAGTGCAGGCCCGCAATGCTTTGCATGGTTCGGCCGTATCGATGGCCTAGACCTTCCCGGTAGACGTACTTCAAGCGTCCAATGTTGGAGTCGCCATATTCAGCAATACGAATGCTGTGCTCGCCATCAAGCTTGCAGGGCATGCTGCCAGACCAGAGAACTTCATTGCCAATATTGCTAGCAACAAACTTATGCGTATCTTGCAATGTTTTTAGCAGGCCTTCTCTAGAGTCTTCAACCGGTGTAATTAGCTCTAATAAAGCTTCCGAGTAATCAGTGGTAATGGAAGGGTGAGTCAGCGGATGGCCCAAGGCTTCAGGGTGATTTCTCTGCGAGATCGAAAATTCGCTATCTGCCCGAAGACCTTCTTTTTCTATGCCGCGTGAAATCGGTAAGCCCTGCTCTTTAATATGCTGTGCCAGGATCGTTAAGTCGCTCGGAGACAGGCCCGCATGAGCATTATTGTTGGTGTTTGAGGGCGCTGTCATGTGTTAATCCTATTGTGGGTGCGAGTTGTTTCGAAATAAGACCGCAGTATTATCATTTTACTTCAATTTAAGCTTACTAAAAGCATTGGCCATGGCGCCGGACATTGGTGCCTCGGTTTGCTTGGGTTTTCTATTCTGCTTGGCGTTGCTGTGCTTATTTTGATGTTCTGGGCTGCTTTGAGCTTTATCGTTCATTTGTGCTTCGTCGCCCATTCTCATACTCAGTGATATTCGTTTTCGTCTTGGATCAGCTTCCATGACTTTCACCTTTACGATATCACCTGTTTTGACAACGTCGCGAGGGTCTTTAACAAATTTGTCCGCCAGTGCCGAGATATGGACGAGACCATCTTGGTGCACACCAATATCAACGAAGGCTCCAAAGTGTGTCACGTTCGTTACCGCTCCCTCGAGCACCATGTTCGGCTTCAGGTCAGAGATTGTCTCGACGCCTTCTTTGTATTCTGCAAACTTAAACTCAGGGCGCGGGTCGCGACCGGGTTTGGCGAGTTCGCTGAAAATATCTTGAACAGTGATCAGGCCGCAGCTTTCACTAACAAAGTCGTTAGCTGATAGCTTCTTTAAAGTTCCGGCATTGCCTATAAGTTGTCCGATATCTTGCTGACTCTTCTGAGCAATGTCCTTCACTGTGGGATAAGATTCCGGATGGACTGCGGATGCATCTAGTGGGTTTTCACCATCAAGAATACGTAAGAATCCAGCGCATTGCTCGAATGCTTTTGGTCCAAGGCGTGGGACTTCTTTGAGTATTTTTCGAGAGTTGAAGCGTCCGTTACTATCACGGAATGCCACAATATTGCTGGCAATACTGGCATTCAGACCAGATACCTTTGCCAGCAATGGTGCAGAAGCCGTATTGACGTCGACACCGACAGCGTTAACACAGTCTTCGATGGTTGCCCCCAGGCTGCGGTTGAGCTGTACTTGGCTAACATCATGCTGGTATTGACCAACGCCAATGGCTTTAGGTTCAATTTTTACGAGCTCTGCCAGAGGATCTTGAAGACGGCGCGCGATCGATACGGCGCCTCTAATGGTGACGTCCAGATCCGGGAACTCATTTGCAGCTAATTCTGATGCAGAATAAACCGAGGCGCCGGCCTCGCTGACCATAATTCGGGTTAAAGCCAAGGCGGGGTAGCGTTTCATTACGTCGGCAGCCAGCTTATCAGTTTCACGAGAGGCAGTACCATTGCCAATGCTGAGCAGCTCAACGTGGTGTTTTTTACAGAGGGCGGCGATTATCTCGATAGATTCGTCCCACTGGTTTCTGGGGGCGTGAGGGTAGATTGTTGCGTGATCCAGTAATTTGCCTGTTTGGTCGATCACCGCCACTTTAACGCCAGTTCGCAGGCCTGGATCAAGGCCTAATGTTGCTTTCGCACCGGCTGGCGCTGCTAATAACAGATCTTTTAGGTTCTCTGCAAAAACATCGATGGCAACTTTTTCAGCTTGTTCTCTTAGCTTGCCAAGTAGTTCAGTCTCGATATGGTTGTTAAGTTTAACGCGCCATGTCCAGCGAACCACTTCTTTTAGCCACTTATCGGCTGCTCGGCCTTGGTCCTCAATATTGTAATAAGCGGCGACTTTGGCTTCACAGGGATGAATCGTTAAACGGTCACTTGCGTCATAACCCTGAGGCTGCAGGCTAATATTGAGCACGCCTTCGTTGCGGCCTCTAAATAGTGCCAATGCACGATGTGATGGGATTTTTGCTATCGCTTCACTGAAGTCAAAATAGTCCTGGAACTTATCACCCTTGGCTTTTTCAGATTCGACAACGGCACTAAAAATCTCGCCCTGATCCCAGAGGTAAGTTTTGAGTATGCCGAGTAGCTTGGCTTCTTCGCTGAGGCGTTCCATCAAAATGTACTTTGCGCCATCTAGTGCGGCTTGTGAGTCATCAATGCCCTTATCAGTGCTAATGAATTTACTCGCTTCAGACTCTGGGTCTAGAGTCGGGTCCTTAAACAAACTATCCGCTAAGGGTTCCAGACCGGCTTCAATTGCAATCTGGCCCTTGGTTCTGCGCTTGGGTTTGTAAGGAAGGTAGAGGTCTTCCAGTTCGTTCTTGCTGGCGACATTAGCGATTTGCGAGGCAAGCGCATCAGTGAGTTTACCTTGTTCGTCAATGCTGCTGAGAATAGTTTTACGCCTATCATCTAACTCTCGTAAGTAACGGAGCCTTTCTTCAAGCTTTCTGAGCTGTGAGTCATCTAGGGCGCCGGTCACTTCTTTTCGATAACGTGCAATAAAGGGGATCGTTGAACCTTCATCAATTAGTTCAATGGTTGCATCGACTTGTTGAGGTCTGACCGAAAGCTCGCTGGCAATTTGGGCTGCAATTTTTTTGGTGGTCGTGGAAGCGGAGGAAGCCTGGGTAGATAAGGTGTTCATGCGAAAGTAAAAGATCCTTGCGAGCGGTAAAGAGGTATCAGTCTTAAAAACAACAAATAGCAATGCACTAAATGGTGACGAGCATGGCGATTTAAACCCCTGCAGTAAATAAAAAATGAAACAAAACAACGAAAATATCTGTTCCAATTTCACAACTAAAGGCAGTGTTGCGGCGCTACGACTGTGTTCATTATTTATATCTATTTAGAATAAGTGCTACAAAGCGACAAAATGTATCTGGAAAGCAATGAGTTGACGTGAAAGAATGATGGAATAGAAAAATAAATGGGCTCAGAGTCACGGGCCCTGAGCCCATTTATTTTTATCGAGATAGACAGAAAGAAGAGAAAGTAGTGGCGAATAAGTTAAACCCTAAACAGCAAGAAGCCGTAGATTATGTTGGTGGTCCTTTACTCGTACTAGCGGGCGCTGGCAGCGGCAAGACCAGTGTAATCACGCGAAAAATTGCCTACCTGATTAAAAGCTGTGGTATTCCGGGGCGCCATATTGCTGCGGTGACCTTTACCAATAAAGCTTCTCGCGAGATGAAAGAGCGTGTCGGGCAGTTGGTTTCGGGGCCTGATGCGCGTGGTTTAACCGTATCGACTTTCCATAACCTGGGTTTGAATATCATTCGCACCGAGCATAAGGCGCTTGGCTATAAACCGGGGTTTTCTATTTTCGACAGTGAAGATGCTAAAGCGTTGATTCGCGACCTGATGATGAAAGATGGTGAAGAGAATAGCGACCGAATCAATGAATTTCAGATGGCGATTTCAAACTGGAAAAATGCCATGCTAACTCCGGCTCAGGCCGCACAGCAAGCTCAAACGCCTGACGATGTCACCCTGGCACATGTGTATGAAACCTATACTCGCTACCTCAAAGCCTATAATGCGCTCGACTTCGATGATCTGATTCTTTTACCCGTACAACTTTTCGCTGAACATCCGGATATATTAAGCAAGTGGCGGCAGAAGATTCGCTACCTCTTGGTTGATGAGTACCAAGATACTAATATGGCTCAGTACGAGCTGGTGAAGCAAATCGTGGGTGACCGTCATGCTTTGACAGTCGTAGGCGACGATGACCAGTCTATCTATGCCTGGCGTGGAGCAAGGCCAGAAAACCTGGCGCGTCTGGAAAAAGACTTCCCAAGCCTGAAGCTGATTAAGCTGGAGCAGAATTATCGCTCTACCAGTTTGATCTTGCGTGCGGCGAATACCTTGATCGCCAACAACCCTCATATGTTTGATAAAGCACTATGGAGCCAGCTGGGTGACGGAGAGCGAATTCGTGTAATTCGTTGTCGCCATGAAGATGCAGAGGCAGAACAAATTGCCGCAGAGATTCTTGATCTTAAGTTGAAAAAGGACATTCCTTTTAAAGACTTCGCTGTGCTTTATCGTGGTAACCACCAGGCGCGTCTGCTGGAAATCAAGATGCAGGCTTTTCAGGTGCCTTATCGCTTGTCTGGTGGTACCTCCTTCTTTGCCAAGAATGAAATCAAAGATGCCATGGCCTACTTGCGTCTCATTGCTAACCCTGATGATGACGCAGCATTTCTTCGGGTAGTCAACGTACCACGCAGAGAGATCGGCCCCTCAACCTTGGAGAAACTCGGAAATTATTCGACTGAGCGACATATTAGTTTGAATCAGGCTGTCGGTGAAATTGGTTTGGAACAAGTGTTGAGTGGTAAGGCGCTGGATCGGGTCAGGCGCTTTAGCGATTGGTTACGAAAAACAACGGAACGTTGTTATCAGGAAGATCCGATACCTGTGATCAAGCAGTTGTTTACCGATATTGAGTATGATCAATGGCTGTACCAAAACTCTAATACGCCAAAAGCGGCTGAGAAACGTATGGAGAATATCTGGTACTTGGTTGATTCGTTAAAAAATATGATCGACGCCGATAAAGGCACAGCGGATGAAATTGGTATAGAAGAAGCGGTTTCCAAATTGATCCTTCGAGATATGCTGGAGCAACAAGAAGAAGAGGATGATAGCGATAAGGTGCACATGCTTACGCTTCATGCCTCGAAAGGTCTTGAATTTCCACATGTTTTTATCATGGGGCTTGAAGAAGAATTATTGCCGCATAGAAACAGCATTGAAGAAGATAACATCGAAGAAGAGCGCCGCCTGATGTATGTGGGCATCACAAGAGCCCAGCGGACTTTAGCATTGACTTATGCTGCAGCACGAAAACAATATGGCGAGAAAATAGAAACCATTCCTAGTCGCTTTTTAGATGAAATTCCCGAAGATGACTTGCAGTGGGAAGGTGGCGAGCAAAAAGATAAAGAGCTTGTGCAGAAAAAGGGCAATCAAACTCTTTCGGCGCTTTTAGATGGCCTCAAGTAAATATTACTGATTACTTTTGGCCGACGCTAGGGTTGGCGAGCTGTGGTCGCCATTCCCACCATTCATGTTCGCCTTCCGGTGTACTTTCTTTGGTTTTATAGACATCCCAGGTGACGAGATAGTCAGGGTTTTGTACCTGCTTACCACTAATCGGGTCGTGATAGTCACCGGGTGGTGCAATAAACCAGGGGCGAAGTGAAGAAGGGATGGTGAATTCACTTTCTTGTTTCAAGTCCTGGACGGTGATGCCATCTTCTTCTGTGACTTTGCAAACAGTACCAGCGAGCTGCTTTTGATCCAGCACTTCTCCAGACAGGTCAAAATAGGTGATGCCTACCAGAATGGTTTTTCCAGAAATGTTTTGTAGGGTAATTGCCTGATCTGTCACTGAGAATCCTTATTGAAGAAAAATATGAAGCTATCATAGCCCTTAAGCCTCTGCCGAAACAATTGTCTCTTTCAATTCAGCATCCTCTGTTTCGAAAAGAGCACAAAGTTCTAGCTGTGCTTTAATGGTATTTTGTTCGCTTTGGTCTAAACGCTTCCATTTGTCACAAAGCTCCTGCCAGGTTCTGAGTTGAAAGGTTTTTACCACTGACTTAAAAGGGTAGCCACGTAACTTTCCTGTATAAAGTGTTTTTCCCTGATTGAAGGCTAGTTCGTTGAACTCTGTTGCTCCCTGAGCTTTTGCCAGGTGATATGCCTGCTTATTTTGAACCATGAGCGATGCATAGGTGCTCATGATGGTGTTGAGCAAGGGCTTAAGTGCCCCTGAAAAATAAAGCTCCCCTTCTTTCTGTTGTAAGCGATGTTTGCCGCTATAGATCATCTCAAGCCAGGCGTGTGTCTGCGGAGCGAGTTCTTGCATTAGCTTATTTGTTTCTGGGTCGACCAGGTTCATAGCGAGTTGGCCGTAGGCACTGGCATCGGCAATGGTAAACTGATCACCGAGTAAGAATTTTTGCAGGGTTAATACTTCCTCCATGCCTTTTAGATATTGCTTCCAGCTTTCGAATAATAAGGTATGTGTTTCAGGAAAACCTTCTTTATACGGGGGGGATAGAGCTTTTGAAACACCGCTTCGATAGCTCTTTGGCGCGACACTAAATAAGTAAGGGCAGCGTGCGACCTGTCGCTTAGGAAAGCGCCTGGAAAGTAGTAAGGGGCCGCCTGGCGGCAAAGCGTGACGAAATTCTTTTGCGAGTAATTTACCCATTATGTTCGACTTGGCGGAGCCTACCCAGCGCATATGATGGACCATGTATAGGCCGAACTCGTCAAAGGCTTCGTCGATTAAGCTGGCGATAAAATTCAAACAAGGGTCTTCCGGGAATAAGCGATGTCTATGGCTATTTCCCTGAGTGGGGGGCTTCTGGTCAAGATAGTGTGCGATGGCTGTGCTGTCGTATTGAAAATCTTTGCCGTTTTCAGTAAAGAAAGGAACGGCAGGGTACTCATCTAAGTCGGCATCCATTTCAGGATAGCGGCTTATCTGCTTATGCTGTTTTTGATACTCAAGGCGTAATAAGGTCTGAGTATTTTCAAGATAGCTTCCATGCGCGGGTAAGCGGCGATAAGGGATGCCACAGTACTCCAGGTAAGCTTGCATCTTTAATACGAAGGGCGAAAGCTCGACGCCCCAAATAATTGCAGAACTGATTTGTATTTTATTCTTATTTTTCATTTAGGGCTCAACCTATAAAACAGCATTACATCAAATGAGCCTGAAAGAAACGCGATAGGTCTTGTATCTCGCTTAGACAAACTTCGTGTTCCATCGGGTAGTTTAGATATTGCACTGTGTGGCCTCGCGCTTCAAGAATCGCCGCCGCTTTTTTACCTTGCCTTTCCACGACCATTGGGTCATGAGTGCCGTGGCAGATTAATACTGGCAGCTGGCTATTCGCGGGCGCGGTATCAAAGCTATCTTCTTGTGGAAAATAGGTCGACAAGCCTGCCAGTGCTGCAAGGGGGCTGGGGTAAGTTAAGGCTGCATGGTAGGCCACGGCTCCACCCTGCGAAAAGCCCATTACAATGATTCGTTCGCTCTTGATGCCTCGCTCGATTTCCCTATCGATCAGCGTTTGGATATTCTTCACCGAACTTTGCAATTGTTCGTGGTTTATCACGCGCTCTTCAGTCAGTTCAAGAATGTCATACCAGGCGGGCATGATATAGCCAGCATTAACCGTGATGGGGATTTCCGAGGCATTTGGAAATATAAAGCGTATACCTAAGCCTTCCGGTAGCGCTAATTCCTCGACGATAGGTACAAAGTCGTTTCCATTTGCCCCGAGGCCGTGCAGCCAAATAATACTTGCTGATACCGTGTCAGCAGTTTGTCGCTCAATACAGTCTAATAGGGGCATGTGATGAAATCCTTAATTATCCAATAGGTGAAAAAGATAGTTTTAATAGGTAGTATGGGTAACTCGTGTGACGCAGTGGACAAAATTAATGATAAACCTGCGTATTTGACATTGTTTAACCTTATACCTTGCTTGTAAAGCTGGCAAAGCGAGAATTATGTCTACACTGAATTAAAGCCTTTCCTGATCTTGAGTAAATTATTGGTGCTTATGGTGGCATAAGTGGCAAATGTTGTAGTTATGACGAAAAGTGCAAGGCGCTCTGTTGCTTGTTTTAGGAAGAAAAAATGAAACCCGAACTCAATACATTTCAAATGCTGAATGCAGCAAAAACAAATCTTTCAAACTTGAATCGCAGCCTATCTTTGGTGGGAGCTGGTTTAGTCATCAGTTTAGCTGCTGGCTGTGCTTCAGTTGATAAGAAGGACAATAGTGCGATGTCTGATAGCTCGGCTGAGCTTAGTGTGGCGGAAGTACAGCCAAGCCAAGAGGAGCTAGCTAGGAACGAGAAAGAAAATGCTGCTAAAGCTGATGAAATGATGAAAAGCCTTAAAGCTCCTGTGGTTGAACCAGGTGCTAAGACTGAACAGCCGGTCAGCAAAGAGGTGAAGCCTACAGTTAAGGAAGTTGTCGCAGAAGTAACGCAGAAGGCCGTTACAGCGGTAGCAGACAAGGGTGTGAAGGTAGCAGTAGAAAAAGAGCCAGCTAAAGCTGAGGTTAAAAAAGTAGCTGCGAAGGTAGAGGAAGCTAAAAAAGATGTTGTTAAAGCGCCTGTTGTGCAAAAGAAAGGCTCTGTTAAGCCCTTAGCAATTAGCGAGAAAGACCTTCCTGCAAACTATGATATTTGGGTGTTAAAGCAGGGTGATACAGCATTAACTCAAGGGCTTGTTATTAGCACGCCAACTTGGGAGATGGGTAAAGAAGGTTATATGTCTCAAATTTGGCTAACCTTTAAAGAAAATGAGATTCACATTAACAGTTCTTCTGATATTGCCAGCGAAGCAAAGAATTTAGGTATTCGTATCGACGGAGGTGACTTGATTCCTTTTACGCGAATAGCTGAGAATAATATTGGAATTGTTGAAGGTGAGTGGCTAGATAAACTGGCAAATGCGAGTAAGCTGGATATTTACCTAGGCTTCTTCCCTGGCAAGAAACCTACAAGTGATACTTTCCATAGTGATACCTCTCTGGAAAATCTGGACCGTGTTGTGGCAACTTACCGTAAGTTGAGTAAGTAATTACCTAGACTATTAGGTGAATAATAGGGCTGCATTAATGCGGCCTTTTTTGTGGCTTGAATAAATAGATTGTGCGCAATATACTTGCATAACTAGAGGATAAGACAATGAAGAAAGTTATTTATCTACTGATATTTTTTATACTGGCTGGAGTCATCACAATGCGAGTAATTGAGAACAATACAGCACCTAAATTAGGTGTTCAAAATGGTGAGCTGAAGCCCTTGGGAAGTCGGCCTAATAGCGTATCAACTCAAACCGATAAGCCTGATAAGCAGGTAAAATCGATTGCCTTCGATATAGAAGCAAAGCAGCAGATGCAGAAGGTTCAAAATGTCATAGACGCTATGCCGGGGGCAAAAATTCTTCAGCAAAGTGATCACTATTTGTATGCCGTTTTTACCAGTCCGCTGATGCGTTTCAAAGACGATGTGGAGGTTTATCTGGATGATGAGCAGAAGCTAATTCACTTTCGTTCAGCGAGTAGGGTGGGGTATTCAGACTTAGGTGTTAACCGGAAGCGATATGAGGACTTTGCTAGGCGACTGTCTGTATTGAGTCAATAAGCGAAATTAAAAAAGGCCTGTCAGCGGAAAGCTGATAGGCCTTATTGAACGGCGTATCTATCGTTTAGTTCTTATCCCAGTCAAACTCATTTGCACCGATCGCGCCGCTATTATCCTCGTCCCAGCTTTTTTGGCCTAGGGAGTTATATTCTAAAAAGCCATCGCCTGATTGAGCGTTAGTAGGCGTTGCACGCAAGGTATAAGTGCTCCCTGTCGCCGCGGTGATGCTTAGGTTGTAGAACACTGCACTGCTGCCTAGAGGTGCCGTTGTTGAAAAAATAGCTGGGGAGCCTGTATCACCACCTTGTGCTGCCCCCAGATAGGAGTTTGTTTGTGTCGAGTGTTTATCCATTGCCGAGGCAAATGCAACGAGCGCAGTTTTCGCATCACTTCTTCTGGCATCGATGACATAGTCTTGATAAGCCGGAATAGCGATAGCACTAATGATTGCGACAATAGCGACGACTACTAGTAGCTCCACTAAAGTGAAGCCACGTTGGCTCTTATATATTGAGCTGTAATTATTCATCATTACTCCTCTTGAACCCAATAGGTTTTAATAATAGGTCGTTCACCTTCGGGTGGTTCACAGTTCTCCAAACCTGTACATATAGTACATTTATTATCTATGCATAGCCTCTTAGGTGGTGCAGGTATTTGCGTGGCAAGAATTTTCACTTCTCTATCGGGAACCGTCAACTCTGTATCCAAGCCAATGCCATCATAGTTTTTGACCGGTGTTGCATCTAATAACGCTACATGAAATAGACGAGAAATACCGGGGTTAAAGGTACAGCCCGATTTATTGGGCTTGGGTTCGTAAGTGGTGTAGTAAACATCGCCGTCAACCGTTAGCGTTGGCGCTAAGACCTTTTCACCAGAGCGTGTTAAGCGTATAAACCAGCCTTCTTTTGGTGGAACAACATTACCTTCACCGTCATCATAACCAAAGTACTCTTTATAAGCGGCTTCTTGTTCGTCTTTTGTATTTTGTGCGCTAACATCACCTAGGTGGTTTTCAGTTGCATCATAAAGATCTTCTTCAGTGAGCGTGGTATAAGTGATAGCGCCATCTTCATTCGTTGGTGGCTCAAAGACATCAGAGCTCTTGATTAGATATAAACGGTCTACCACATTGGTGTCCAAAGGGTGCGCCTGCCAGCCAGAACCAATCACAATCGCTAGGTTGACTTGACCATCATTTCGAAGAATAGATACATCGGGTGTGTGGTAAAAACGTCTATTGTTTGCAGTATCGGTGCCAGACAAGCGTGCAATAACGCCACCATTTACGGTCAGTGAATTCGTACTGCTGTTTTCGTTGTCGATATCAAAGCGCCAGAGCTGACCGCCCATATCTCCGACATAAATTTGGTCGGCAATTTTATCACCATTCACATCAATTGCTTTTACATTAGAGGGAATACTGTATTGCATGTCGCTGAAGTTAGAGCCTGTCGCACTCCATATCTTATCGCCTGTTTCTGCATCCACGATATATACTGCACGGCCGATAGAGTCAGTAGAGCGTGTAGTGTTTGTATCTTGATTGGTGTCGTAGCCACCGCCAAAAATTAAGACTTCGCGAATATTATTGCCCATCTTAATTTTTGTTTTCACGGGTTTAGACCAAGTCTGGCCTAATTCTTCGTAGCCATTTGTGCCACCCGGGCCGCCTTTGATTTCCCATAGGAATTGTGGAGAGTTACGATCAGAAGCGTCAAGCGCATAATAATTACTCCCGCCTCTACGCATGCCCGTGTACACATAGACAAAGTCATCGGCATCGTAAAGGTCGAGGTCGTTATTGCTGTCGTGTGACCAAACGGATACCGAACCATCTAGCCCATAGATATGAGAAACAGACTGAGAATTTTCCATCAGCTCTGCTTGGTTGCTTAGTAGCTCGTCAGGCATAAAGGCAAAGTATTCTTCCCCTTCACCTTGACCATAAGTGCTGCTCGTGCCCGAGCGACCATTGATAGCATGAAGGAAGCCTTGGTTATCGCCAAAAAATATAGTCGTATCAGGGTCATCATCGCTACCCCCGTAAATGACAACAACGGGAGATGAATGCAAAGGGTCGGCTAAACGGTGGCGAGTATCAGTTTGACTACCATCACCATCCGAGTCAAATACATCTAGGTCGCGAACCCAGTTGAGTAGCTGTTGACGTTCTGCATCAGTGGCTGAGCTGATATTTAGCATGTCTTTGGTTATGGCTGTATTGTCAGAAGATATTTTGTTCTCAGCGCTTGTTAGGTTTTTGGAACCGCCCAAATAAGTGAACATATTGCGGTCGGCTTCGTTATTGGGCAAGTTTTCTGCTGCACCCCCGAGTTGAATATCGTTTGCATCGATCTCTTTTGACCACCAGCTCCATGCACCGGGGTCGGTTTCTGTATTGCTACGACCTTTAAAAAAACCTGTTTCTTCATCAATCGCGGCGCGATCTTTTAGGTCATAGACAATACCGTCAGAACCCAGCCGGTAGCGTTTCAAGTTCCCTGTCCAGCGTGGGCCGCTTTCAGGTTTGAATACCGAGAAATATAACTCATCACGATGGTTAAGGCGGTTAAAGGTGTTCACAGCGACGCCAGGAGAAACAAAGGAGGTGCTAATATCCTTAAGGCTAGAGAAAATCTGCTTAATCGCACTTTCTAACTCGGTGGTATCGTTGGCAGTATAATACTTACCGCCACCACCGGCGTGTGAGTCGGTACCTTCTGCGGTACGACGTAATAGATCATCGTCCAGCTCAAAACCAATCGTATAGGTCGTCACTGTTTGTTCGCCGTCGTACTCGTTGCTAATATCGTTTTCGTTCATATAACGAGATATTTCATCTAGGCAGTTGCCGGAACATGAGCCAACAGTCTTCTGTATTACAGAGCGTGATGCAGTATCATTGGAGTCACTATAACCTGAATTATAAGCGTCATAGGTAGGCTCACCATCGGTAAGTAAGACAACGTTATTGGGTTGGCATTCATCAGAGATTGGACTGTTGTATTTACTAGAGCTGCTTGGGTCTTTCGACGCTGCGACACTGCCCCTGCCCAAGAATACACTGCCACCTGAATAGTAACGAGAGGCTTCAAATAAGGTTTCTGAAAGCGGAGTCCATGTATCAGGAGATAAGCTCTTTAAATCCGCGTTAAAGGCGGTACGATTGTCCTCGATGTAGCCGATCGGAGTTGTTACGCGCCCGCCTTGTTTACCGCCTTGGTCAGTATTGAAACTCATTAAGCCAATATTGATACCGGAGGTACTATTAACGAGGTTGGTAATAACGTTCTTCATGATCGATATTCGAGACTGTGAAACCGGCTCTCGGTAGTACTTGTACCAGTTTTGATAGTTTGCTGAAAAGAAGTCGTATGTTCTGTAACCTCCCCAACTAACTTCTTTTGATTTGTTACTCGTCCACATGGAATTATTGTTGCGAGCATAAGTGTTGCCGGTGGTACCGTTTTTCCCGTGTTCGCCACGGTCGTCTTTACACTCGATAACATTCGAGTTTTGCCAGCCCCCGCTGACCCATTGCGCACCACTAGAGTTGCCAAACAAACTTTTCCAGGAGTTACTGCTCTTCTTGAAGCCTGCTGTTTTAGCCGATGTGTATTGGCCCGATGCTGCCAACTTATCAACCATCGTTTGGCAATGGTTCTGGCTACTTAAAATTCGCCCTTTATATCTATAATAGCTGTTGTAGACATAGATATACGTATCTGAGTACGCGCTCTTGCCATCGTCTATGGCTTTTTGAGTATAGTTAACACTATTATCATAGGGTGTTTCAGTCTTAACTGTACTTGCCATACTGCCTGAGTTATCAAGAATAAACAGCACGTTAGGCGTTAGTTCATTTGAAGCGCTGGATTCAAATAGTATTTCGGTATCATCTGCGTGGGCACAATTGGCAGAGAGTAAGGTGATGATGCAAGAGGCGATACCGTGGCTGAATTTAGAACTGATGGTTTTCATTTTGTCGCCTCCAAATTGAAATAGCGAAGATGATGGAGTTCGTTTGTTTCCGGATAGTAACTGACTGCACCGCTTTTTCCGTTGTATTTAGTTAACTCATCAAAGGGTACGGCTTGTGAGCTGATATAGGCTTTGCTAGCAGCGGTCACTTTATACTTATTTAGCGCGCAAGTCGGGCACTCGCGGGCTTCAATACTATGTACTTTGCCATTCAGCCCCCGATTAAGTTCAATAGATTCTGTTTCATAACCTAATGTGACATGCTCTAAGGGGGTTGGCGGGTCACGATCTTCACCAATATTATTCTTTGCATCGCTGTAGGCCAAACTACTAAAGAGCAGGCCAATCAATAGAGATAAAGTGAGTCGATATGTTTTTTTCATTGTTGCCTCCTGATGGCCTCGTTGCAGATGAGGGTCATCAATATTGGTTTCTCGTGTAATTCGTTCTATTCGTAATAACTTAATAGTACTCAATACCCTGTCGAAGTACTGTTTGTGCATTCGTTGATTCCAGCCTGCCTGTTGCAGCGACATCAAAACGTTGGGCTTTGACGTCTGTAGAACCTTCGTCGGCATCTAATGAGCTGCCGCTGCTGAGTATAACTTCACCTAAATAGGTCACCTGATAATCAGCGCTGACATCAATGGCTTCAATATCATAGCTAGTAATTTCTCCACGAGTGCCTGGCTCGCCCATCGTATCGGTAAGAGCATCCTGATTGTTGGTGAGATCTAGCAGCAGGCCACCAACTGAACTTTCAGCAGCTTGAAAGGTGATATTAGTATTTTGAGCATTCGCAGCCATTTTTTCTTGTACCAGTGATGTGCTCATGGAAGATACGCCGACTAGCGTCATAACGATTAGTATGATTAAACTAATAACGAGTGCCGCACCTTGCTGGCGTGGTATGTTATTAAGGGTTTGATGAGTTCTGGTTTTCATACTTCAAATACCACCTGATCTAAATTGTAGTACGTCGATTACGTAAGTTGATTGTTGTACTGAACTCACGGCGTAAACGTCGATCTGAGTCATAGATAACCTCTGCATCAGATGTGCTGGATTGAATTGTCTCGCCGGGCAATAGATAAGAGGCTTCATCATTAGTGAGCAGCACCTCTCGTTTTCCGCTAATAAGCAGGCCGAGTTGAACGCTCTCGACTAATTGCATGTCGTCAACTTCATCGGCTGTGACATAACGAAGGTTGCCATTTACTAGGCGCTCGCCATAAAGAACCTGCATATTGTCGACACCCGAAATAAGTTCTTCTACGGTAAAATTAGGGTTGGCCGTATTACTCATCGTGTCTGTCGCTCGGTATAGCGCGTTGATCGGTATACCTCGGTCTGTGGTTCTACCCGTCGCAGCAACGAAGTAGACGACTGACTCAAATCTCATGATTTGAGCGGAATCTGTATAAGGTTGGCTCAAGCGGTTATCGCTATTGGAACCCATTGCATGAGCAAGCGTAACATTGGCACCAGCATTAGGGTTGTTGGTAATACGAAACATATCTGCGTTTTGACAGCTGGCAATCACGACAATGTCGTCTTGAACAAAGCCCATATCATTATTAGAAATTTGAATGTTTGCATTGGCGGCTGTCATGTTGCCTACGAGCTGAGCATTAGCAACGGTGGCTCCCTGAATTGAAATGACATCACTACCTACCAAGGCATTGTCGACAAAATCTTCATTTCTAAAATATTCGCCATTATTTCGGATAATGTCTCCAGTAAGCGGATCGATATCGTTGTCTGTTGCCCAATTGTTATCTTCGACCTCAAAGCCGATTAAAGCAGATTTAAAGAAGTTTTCGGTGGGGGGGGTGTTGGCAATGATATTGACCGCAACTGTTGCTGGGTCCATACACCCTTGATAGCCTGCCATGCGGATGTCCCGAGCCAGGAAATCAATGGCTTGGCGACCTGTCTCCTGAATGCGTGATAGTTCGTTGGTAAATGTATCTGACTCACGAGAGTTGAAGTAAATGTTCGAAACACCAATCATTAGAATTGAACTGATGACTAGGCCAATCATTAGCTCGATTAAGCTGAGACCAGACATTCGCTTGAGTGTTGATAAGCCTGAATGTGCCTGTAATGTTGTTGGATATTGATTCATGATGTGCTCCTCCCTTACAACACTAGGTTAACCAAAAAGGTTTGGTTAGAGACTTGATTGCTTTGTGTTTCGTCATCCCACTGTGTTTCATTCCAGGAGATTTCAATGGTAAACAGGTTATTGTCACCCCGGATTATTCTGCCCCGTGCATCGGGTAAAAGAATGGCTGACTCATCAGTGCCATTGAGGCGTTGTGCCCATTCAAACAAATCATTGTCTGCCAATCTAGCTTCACTGCAGCCATTGATGCTGTTAATACAGCCCGGGTCTGATGGCACTGTGCCAAGTGAATCGAAGCCGTCATAAGCACCGGCAATCGCTTCATCAGCGTTTGTTCTCATACGGTCTGCCATATCATAAACAAGTAGAGAGGCTTGCGAGCGAAGATAGGCACTTTGGTTATTACGTAAGCCCTGAACTTGCAGGCTAGCAACACCCAGCAAACCAATTGATAAAATAACAATGGCAACCAGAATCTCGATCAGAGTGAACCCACCCTGATGCTTAGGAGAAAGAGGCTGCAATAGTTGGGCTGAAGATGCATAGGGGCTTAGCTTGCTGGACATATTACATTCACCCCTTCATGGTTGTTAACGATATCATCGGGCGTTTCTTCTTCGTCTACCGCTGACCTGACGTGGCCGATCACACTAATAATAATTGCTTTGGCTTCAGTGATACCGCGCTCGTCACACAAAACAAAAGTGCCTGAGGAACCGGGGATACCATTTGAATCAAACTGAACAAAGCCTTGATTAGGAAAGCCAAACGTTCGGAGAGTGTTATCACCTGTTAACCTTTCGCCAACTCGTAAGACTTCGTCGACGGCGTTATCAAGAACGCCGTTGCCATTTAGGTCTTCGCCAGGGTCTAGTACATTATCGCCGTTTAAATCTTCATTGATGTTATCTAACACCTGATCGCCGTTAAGGTCAGACATAATAAACCAGCCATTTTCCCAGTCGTTGGTGTCACATGCCGGTGCGCCGGTGTTTATGCTATTGCTCGCGCAGAGTGTAATGGTTGTACCAGGGCGTTTAGCCCCTTCACTACGAGCGTAGGCCAGCATGCCCAGAGTGGCATTGGTTTGAGATGTAAGCCGAGCTTTATCAATCGTCTCTTGTATGCTTGGTGCACCCATTGCCAATAGGATGCCTAAGACGACGATGGTAATCATCAACTCGACTAGCGTAAAGCCCGCCATCAGCCGTTTATTTAACGGCGAACGCGGATTTGTAATTGGGGGTATATGTTTTTTCATAATGTCATTAAACAGTTGAGGAGCAGAACTAACAAGCTCAAAGAGACAAGTGGTCGATAGTAATGATAGACGGTAATTCCGGAATTGAAATTGTGCGTTACATCTAATTTTCGGGCTGCTTAAAGCGCCTGAATTTATTGCAAGATATAGTCTTTTACGTCTACACCGTGAGTACCATTCGTAATGCCTTCCTTAATAGCATAGGGTTTACCATGCTTGTCTATCGGGTCTTTAATCAGATTAATTACGTAGGAAGAGCGGAATTTTTTATCGGCTGTCATGACCAGTTCAACTTTAGGGCGCAGACGAGAGTCAGCGTTCGCTGATACGACGATGCCTACTTCACCGTTGGTCATTTCGACCAAAGTACCCGGAGGGTAAATGCCTACCATACGAATAAACGCTTCAACCAGCTCGGAGTCGAAGTGCTTGTCTCGTTCGGCGTAGAGAATTTTTAAAGCATCAAAGGCTGGTGAGCCGTCTTTGTATGAACGGGTACTTGTGATTGCATCATAAACATCGACAATTGATACCATGCGTACAAACTGATGGAGGTAAGCTGCACTTAGTTTTTCTGGGTAGCCCTTGCCGTCGATACGTTCGTGATGAAAGTGTGCTGTATCCTTAATTAGTTTGTTGACGCCTTGTTGTTCGTCTAATAGTTCTTTGCCATACACCGAGTGCTGTTTCATTATGTCATATTCGATGCGTGTTAGACGGCCTGGTTTGTTCAATATGTCGTCTGGTATTTTAGTTTTACCAATATCATGTAGCATGCCGCACAGACCGATGGTTTCTAGCTCGTGCTCTTTTAATCCAATGAAACGCCCGAAGGCAATTGCTAATATACCGACGCGCAACGAATGCTCTGCTGTATACTTGTGCTGTTCTTTTACCTGTGTAAGCCATAGTAGGGCGTTAGCATTATTTAGAATGCTGCTGACGCAAGATTGAATCGCTTTACGCGAAGCATCCATATCAAATGATTCACCATTGCTCAGGCTTGTTAATACTTCATCGACATGGTCTTTGGTTTTTTCATAGCTTAGTTTGGCTTTGGGTAGTTCATCGTGGATTTCGAGTTCTTCACGAAAACCGGGGTATTGTTTCTCTTCCTTGGCTTCAACGGTGCCTTTACCTGATTCAAGCCAAAACTCTTTTTCAATTTCAATATAAACAAATACACAGTGTTCGCGGAGTAAATCGATGTGGTCTGGTGTCTCGATAGTTAAGCCTTGAAGCAGTACTGGTACTTCAGTCCAGGGTCTGTCTAAACGAGTGACATGCATGCCTATTTCTAATGAATCAGCAGGGAGCTTTACTTCGATAAGAGACTTAGTCTTGTCTTGTGAGGGTGGTGTGTATTCAATCATTTCTTAGTGTGCAAGTTACCAGGAATCACGTTACTAGGAATAAAAATTTATTTATGCTGTTTAATGGAGCTTAGACGCAAAAATAGTATCTGACCAATTTGGATGTATTGAGCTTAGCATTGAAAATTCTGTTTATATCATCCCCAGATATTTACGCTGCTTCGATTTAGGTCTAAGCTCGGTGGGTTGGAATAAGAAATATAAGGCTGTTTTTAATGGTTGTTAATAACGCGATTATCAATATTACAAATTTGCGACTTCGAACTTATATTGGGTTCAATCCTGAGGAACAGGAAAAGCAACAAGATATTATTATTAATGTGGAAGTACATTATCCTGCAAATAAACTGTGCCTGGAAGATAGTGTTGAAGATGCCTTGAACTATAAACACATTGCAAAAAGCATTATTAAGCATGTTGAGGATGGTCGCTTTCTATTATTGGAAAAACTGGTGTCAGACGTGTTGGGTCTTTGCAGTGAGCACTCTTGGGTGAGCTATGCGAAAGTACGAATTGATAAACCTCACGCGCTACGTTTTGCTGATTCAGTTTCTCTCAGTCTCGAATATAGGAAGCCGGAGTAGTGTTTTATGAGTAAGTCACCTGTTTTGATCACTGGTGTAGGCAGGCGCATTGGCTTGGCGCTGGCGCTTGATTGTTTGGCCAAAGGGTATCATGTGATCGGTACCTATCGAACTAGCTACCCGGAATTGGTGAAGCTGAAGGATATGGGAGCTGAGTTATATCAGTGTGACTTTCAATACCCTGAGCAGGTGAGTCAGTTGATTGATGCAGTAAGTGCAAAACATACATCGTTAAGAGCAATTATCCATAATGCCTCTGATTGGTTGCCCGATAGCAAAAATCGGGAAGATGATTTAAGCACTATCCAACAAATGATGAATGTGCATGTCAATATTCCTTATCACTTGAATCTGGCACTTGAGCCCTTGCTCAGGGCCTACCCGGATGGCATTGCCGATATCATTCATATTACCGACTATGTTGCAGCTACCGGAAGTAAAAAACATATTGCTTACGCGGCAAGTAAGGCTGCTGCCGAGAATCTCGTCTTGTCTTATGCTGCAAAACTAGCACCAGAGGTGACTGTTAATTCAATCGCGCCGGCGCTAATTATATTTAATGCGCAAGATACACAAGCCTATAAAGAAAAGGCGCTTAGCAAATCTGTTATGGCGAGGGAAGGGGGCGTTCAAGAAATCCTACGCGCAATTCACTACTTGCTGCAAAGTGAGTACATGACAGGCCGAAGTATAGAACTCGATGGTGGGCGGCATTTAAAATAAAGCGTGGCCTGTTCAAAAATAATTCAATTGCCCCCTTTTATTAGATAAAAACGTCCTTATATCTTTGTGCAATCAAACATTGTTTTGATCAAAACTTATTAATCTTACGAATTTACAGGAATCACTATGTCGGATTTAGATTTATCCACAAATGAGGCGAAAGCATCATATGGTGTTGGTCTTCAAATGGGCCAACAATTAGCTAACGTCTTTAACGGACTGTCATTAGAAGCTGCTATTGCTGGCATCAATGACGCATTTTCTGGCAAGGGGCCACAGATTCCTGGCGAAGAAATTAATGCGGCGTTTCAAGTGATTCAGACTCAGGTTGAAGCAGAGAAGCAAGAGCAAGCTAAGAAGTTTGCGGGTGAAGGTGAAGCTTTCTTGGCAGAGAATGCTAAGCGTGATGAAGTGACGGTTCTAGAGTCCGGTCTTCAGTACGAAGTAATCACTGCCGGTGAAGGTGATATACCAACAGCTGAAAGTGTTGTAAGCACTCACTATCGTGGTACCTTGATCGACGGTAAGCAGTTTGATAGCTCATATGACCGTGGCGAACCAGCTCAATTTCCTGTTGGTGGCGTGATTGCTGGTTGGACTGAAGCACTTCAGCAAATGAAAGTGGGTTCTAAGTGGAAGCTATACATTCCATATCACCTTGCTTATGGCGAAGCAGGTGCTGGCGCCGATATCGGCCCATACCAAGCTTTGGTATTCGATATCGAGTTGCTAGAAATTGTTGGCTAGATAAATAGCTTTCCCTCATGCGTCTCGCTACGCATGAGGTTCAATATCTTTATACTCTCCCCCCCTCAAAGCCTTACCCTTTGTTAATCCTGCTCCCTTTCTCTGGGGCTATGATATTCTTGCATTAACTGCTCTTGGCAGAAAATTATTTACTGATTTCAAATGGTCAGCGCTTTCCAAAGGAATTTTCCATGAACGCATTGGTAAACAGGGCTTTAGCCTTCCTATTACTTGTATTTGTTTCTCACGCCGCACCCCTGATGGCTAAAGGTTTGAGTATCGAGGAAGCGAAGCAGTTTCTTCATGACTCTGGCTTGAGTGAGTTGATTGCTTCTTTGCCTGATTCTATGGGGCAGCAGCTTGATATGAAACGTTTGTCAGTCAATAGTTCCGTCAGTTTTGAAAAGACCAGTGCGGCCGTGACTCATGCAGCGAAAAAGGTTGATGGTGAACAGATTGCAATGGTTTATTTGAGTCAGGATCAGCGTGCTGAAGATTTGTCTGATGCGATTAAGTTCTTGGCTTCTCCCTTAGGTCAACGCATCAGTACAGAGGAACGGGCGGCCAGTACACCAGAAGCTCAGCAGAAGATGCAACGCTATTTTCAGGAGCAAAGCTTCAAGTCTGTTAAGCAGGATAGAGCGCAATTGCTAGAGAAGCTTTCTTTAGCTCTGAATGCTGATAAGGTTGTTATTCAGCTAATGAAAGGCGTGTATTTTTCGGTTTTGGAAGCGGTTGCTGTTATTAATCCAAATAAGGCAGCTGCTTTAGAAGCTCGTATGAATCAGGAGTGGCAGAGCATGGAACCAATGCTAAGTCAGCAGTTTTCCGAATTTATGTTGATGGGCGCAAATTACAGCTATCGTAATTTGAATGATGAGGACCTCTCTGCCTACATTACATTTTTAAAGAGTAAGCCGGGTCAGGCGTATTGGCAGGTAGGTGTCGATATTGTCGATTTGTATATTCAAGGTTTTGTTTCTGAGTTGGTGTCCGGGCTTTCTAGCGCAAAATAAATGTTATTTGATATAAGCCTTCAGACTATTAAGCAAGCACTGCCAAGTGGCGTATTACTACTCGCTTGCTTATTGTTCTTCAGTTTGTTGCCTTCTGAAGGTTTGGTTTATCCTCATTTGATCAACTCTGGCCATGCTTTGGTCTTCGGTTTAGCGACCTATCTGCTGCTGGTTTTTTTTGCTCAGCTTCGGCCCTTAAAAGAGCTGATTTACCTTCTTTTATTTTGCCTCTCGTTTGGTTTGTTGGTTGAGCTGGTTCAGCCTTATGTAGGCCGGGAGCGTAGCTTAATAGACTTTGTTTACGATGTTTTTGGTTGTTTGGCTGCATTGCTGTGGTATCTCGCTCGATTTCGAAGTACTAGCAGAAGCCGGAAAATGATGATGCAGGGAATAGCTTTGTTTTTGATTTTGGCAAGCCTGCTTTACCCAGCTTATCGATGTTATGTGAAGCTGGAGGCTGATCGCTTATTTCCGGTGATCGCGAACTTCGAGAGTTTTGGCTGGGCTCAAATTGTGTTAGCAAAAAATGGCAGTGAGCTTGAAGTTGTCAAAGCACCTGGTGACTGGGCTAATGAATCTCAGGTTGGAAAGCTTCGCTTTAATAAAGATGCCCTCTATCCCGGAATGCGTTTCGCCTACTTGCATCGAGACTGGCAGGATTATGATCGACTAAAATTCGAGATCTACTCTGAAGCACCAGAGACGCTAAATGCCGTGCTGCGAATTCATGATATGAAACACCAGAATCAATATCATGATCGCTTCAAGACTAGAGTACGTATTGCTCAAGGTCTGAATCAATACAGTATTCCCTTAGATAAGGTTCGTGATGGCTTACAGACCAGAAAAATGGAAATGGGACAGGTTGTAGATCTGATGCTTTATATGTATAAGCCGAAGCAGGAGTTGACGGTTTACATTGATAATATTCGTTTAGAATCTGATTAATTCCTTACCCAAACTCTAGCGCAAGAAAATCAGAGAAGCCATACGACCCGAGACTTGGCCATCACGGCGAAAAGAATAGAAGTGTTGGTTTTCAAGAAAGGTGCAATGCGTGCCGCCATAAATCGCGCTGACTCCAATGGCTTTTAGCTCAATCCGGGCAAGTAGGTATAAATCTGCCAACCATTTTCCTGGTTCCTTTCCCGGGATAAAGGCTTGAGCGGCTTCGGGGTCTTTGTTACAAAATGCTGTATAGACATCGTCGCCAACTTCAAATGCCTTTTGGCTGATTGCCGGGCCAAGCCAGGCAATTACTTCATTGGGTGAGTCAAAGCTTTCTACAGTCTTAGTTAGGATGCCAGAAGCTAAGCCTCGCCAACCCGCATGTGCGGCAGCGACTTGCGTTGCCTGTTTGTTGCAGAACAGTACCGGAAGGCAGTCGGCCGTCATAACGACACAGGCTTCTTGCTGCTTGCGAGTATAACTTGCGTCTGCTTGAGTGCTGATAGATGAGCTTTCGGCCTGAACAAGAGTATTACTATGTATCTGCTCCAGCCAATGAATATTCTCTGCATTTAAGGCGCAGTGGGACGCAAGTACTGTCCTGTTGTGTCGTACAGTTTGTTCATTATCGTTGACGTGTAGGGCCAAGTTAAAGTCTTGGTAGCTGCTTAGCTTGCTATCTGGCATCGTGTCGGGAGCCAAGCGAGACGTAGTAAAGGCGACTACTTGACTCGCGACGGGCCATTCAGGTTTTAACCATGTTGTAGGTAAGTCGCAAGGGCTCATTGTTCGCTTAGCACCGCTAGTAAGTTTTGCATATCTTCAGGTAAATCGACTTCCCAGCTCATCTCCTCACCAGTTTGAGGGTGAATGAGGGTTAATTTTTTAGCATGCAATGCTTGTCGTTCAAATTGCCTAAGTTTATTTTTTACTTCATCGCTTGCACCGGCTGGAAGTTTCATTCTTCCTGCATAGGTGGTGTCCCCTATAAGCGGGTGTTTAATATGTGCCATATGGACGCGAATTTGATGGGTTCGTCCAGTTTCTAATTTAACGCGTATGTGAGTGTGAGCGAGAAAGCGTTCTAAAACGCGATAGTGAGTCACCGCATGTTTGCCGAACTGGTTGACGGCCATCTTTTTGCGGTTTTTAGGGCTGCGTGCAATAGGCTCGTTGATGGTTCCGCCGCCCGTCATGACTCCTGCAGCGATAGCTTCGTATTCTCTGCCCATTTCGCGACTTTGAAGTTGTTCAACAATATGGGCGTGAGCTGTTAGTGTTTTAGCGACCACCATTAAACCGGTCGTGTCTTTATCCAGGCGGTGAACGATACCGGCCCTGGGAACGGCTTTGATATCAGGAAAGTGATGCAGCAAGGCGTTAACTAAAGTGCCTGAGTGGTTACCGGCGGCGGGGTGAACTACCATTCCAGCTGGTTTGTTGATGATCAGAATGTCTTCATCTTGATAAACGATATCAAGCGGGATGTCTTCAGCAAGCCACTCTCCCTGACTTTCAAGCTCGGCTTTCACTTCAATGAGATCATTTATTTTGACTTTGTCTTTGGACCGCGCGATTTCTTCGTTTACGCGAATATGGCCTTGTTTAATCCATTGTTGCAGGCGTGAGCGAGAATACTCAGGCATAAAATCAGCAATGACCTGATCTAAACGCATGCCAGATAGTTCTAATGGAACAACAAAGTCAGCTTCAATAATTTGGCTCATAAGGTCTCGATATGTAAAGAAATCACGGGATAGACTGAATAATTATGACTTATAAGGGAGTTGAAACCTCAAGTTTGATTATTTGTCATACACGCAAAATGTAAAATATGAAATAATGTCGGCTATTATAACCTCACCGAGAGCATCTCTGGTGAGCATTTATTAAAATGTGTAGAAAACGAATACCATTTTCCAATTATTCTCAAGAAGTCTTATCCAATTATGCGTTCACACTTTGCACTCGTGATTTCTCTGGTAGCAGTCCTGTTTCTTTCTGCTTGTAGTTCCACTCCGAAAAAAGAATCGACAGAACAAGAGTTGTATGATGATGCTAAACGAGCGATCAAGTTAAGGAACTTTCCTCAAGCAACGATCGCTCTAGAAGAGTTGGAGTCCCGTTTCCCCTTTGGGCAATATGCTGAGCAAGCTCAGTTAGATTTAATCTATGCGCGTTATAGTGGGCTAGATCTAGAAGGCGCGATTCTCGCTTCCGATCGTTTTATTCGTTTACACCCTCAAAGCCCGAGCGTGGATTACGCGTATTATGTACGAGGAGTAGCGAACTATCATTTGGATATCGGTGTTTCCAGTCAGTACTTTTCGTCGGTTGATATTACCTCGCGTGACCCGGGGCATATGCGTTTGGCCTTTAAAGATTTTTCTGAACTGTTAATTCGCTTCCCCGATAGTAGCTATGCTGCAGATGCGCAAAAGAGAATGATACAAATCAGAAATCGTCTTGCGGCTTATGAACTGCATGCTGCACGATATTATATTAAACGCCAAGCCTATCTGGCAGCGGCAAACCGGGCGGCCTATGTTGTTAAAGATTACCCCGCGTCGCCAAGTGTCGAAGAGGCCTTAATTATGATGGTTTCGCTTTATCGGTATTTGGATCTTCCTTCACAGGCAGATGATGCTTTGGCTGTGTTAAGAGAAAACTTTCCAAAAGGTAAAGGCTTTGATGATGGCGGCGAGTTTGTGGCGATGCATAAGCTTGAACATAGCCGCAGTCTATTGAGCGTCATATCGTTTGGTTTATTTGAGTAAGGATTTTCTTTAATTGAAAGGCTCTTACAAGGGCACTGTTTTTATAGAAAGGTTGGTTAAGAGAATGAGTCTACGTCAGCAAATATTGCAAGAAATGAAAGTTAAGCCTGAGATAGATGTTGAGCAGGAAATCAATACGCGTGTTGCATTTATCAAGCGGAAATTGAAAGATTCAGGTTTGAAAACTTTGGTGCTTGGCATTAGTGGTGGCATCGACTCTTGCACCTGTGGAAAGTTGGCGCAAATGGCCGTTGATCAGCTTAACCAGGAAAATGCTCACCCTCATAGCTTCCAGTTCGTTGCAGTACGGCTACCTTATGGCGAGCAGGCTGATGAGCATGATGCGCAGCTATCAATTGACTTTATTCAACCAAGTCACGCAGTTGCGGTAAACGTAAAGTCAGCTTCCGATGCAATCCATCAAGAGGTGACTGCAGCACTGGACTCGGTAGACCAGTTACATGCTTCCGATCAACGTTTGGACTTTTCAAAAGGTAACGTCAAAGCGAGAGAGCGGATGGTTGCCCAATATCATATCGCCGGTATTTTGGGTGGCTTGGTATTGGGAACGGATCACTCTGCAGAAAATATAACCGGCTTTTTCACCAAATACGGTGATGGTGCAGTGGATTTGATCCCTTTGTTTGGTTTGAATAAGCGTCAGGTGCGTGCTTGCGCAAGCTTTCTTGGCGCGCCAGAGGCTATTATATCCAAGGCCCCAACTGCAGATCTTGAGTCCAACGAACCGGGCAAGAAAGATGAAGACGCATTGGGTATCAGCTATGATCAAATCGATGATTTTTTGGAAGGAAAAGAAATCGAAGAATGGGCTGAAGAGCGCTTGATGAAGATTTATCAAAGCACCCAACACAAGCGCCAGCCTATTCCTAGTATCTACGACTAAGCCTTAGGCCTTAGAATAGAACAGATTCATCTGTATCTGACTGGCTAACTTCTTTTCTCTCTTGACGGATTTTGGTTCTACGGTCTGTAGAGCTGAGAACCTCGTCGATATGAATTGAAGATAAATTAGCACTGATGCTGTCGGATAACTTCTTAAGGTCTTCGCTGGTAATCGCCTGAAGGGAGTTATGCTGCAAAGCTTCGCTATTCAATTTGCTGATCGCATCAGCAGAGCGTTTTGACTTTTCTTCTGTTTCACACTGTAAGGCCATGGCGTCTTTGATCTTTTGTGCCAATAAAATAATGTCTTTGATAGCCCGCTCCGTCTTACTTAAGCCTTCTTTCGAGGATTGGGCACTTCGAACGGTTATTTGAATGTCTTTCTGGCTGGACTGCATAACACTGGAGGCATCATGTGTGCTCGTGTGGATGCTATCGACGATACTTTTTACCTGTTCGGCTGAACTTTGAGTCCTCTCGGCCAGTGAACGTACTTCGTCGGCAACGACGGCAAAACCCCGACCTTGTTCGCCTGCACGGGCTGCTTCGATTGCTGCGTTGAGTGCCAGTAGGTTAGTTTGCTCTGCGATGCTGGTGATCTCGGTGATAATCTGGTTGATCTGGTCGCTATCGTTACGCAATTTATCTAATACTTCATTCGACTCAGATATGCGCTTTTCAATGGTATCAATTGAGGAAGTTGTTGCATGTAGGTGCTCGCCAAAGCTATTGAGCTCGCTATTCATTTCGAGAATATGATTATTGATATCTCCAATGTCATGTTCGATGTTTTCGGTCGCCATGACCATATTATTTATTGCTCCACTCAACACGCCGCCGTGATGAGATTGCATCATCGTATTCTGGCTCATGGCACTGTAGGTTTCGGTTAATTCTGCGCTCATAGGGAGCAAGCGGGAGGCTCTAAGGTGAATCCCCTGTATAGCCTGCTCAGCATTGCTCAGGCGCTGATTCAAAATTTCAAATAACTCTTTGGGCGCGCCAGACATGTTTTGGGTATTTAATTGCGTCGAGTAAGAAAACTTCTCTTCGAGGTTCGCTTTTAATGCAGAGATTCCTGCGTTTATGGGTGAAATAACTATTTTTTGATACCAAACCAAAGACAATGTGCAGCATATCAGGGTAGTCAAGATATACGCTAGTAAGCTGTTTTCGGTGCTAGCGCCTACAAACCAATAACTTAAAGGAAAGAGAAGAGTTGCCGGTAAGATAACCAGGCAGTTGTGTGCTGAGAATGCTTTCATTTGTGGTCTTTGTATTGTAATGGAGCTGAATAAGCTTGTTTCTACCCCTTAGCATAGCTAATAACCACAGACTTACCATCTCGAAGAAGCGGTTTGATTACTGGGCTTACAATAATGTGATCAAGGTAAGCCACATAATGTAACCGTAGCCAATTGTCGCGGGTAAGAAGCCTAGAAGAATGCGGGCTTTATCGCTAGTCGACTTAGGCTTAGCCATGTGAGGTTTTATAGCTAGCACAATGAAGCCGAAAGGGTTGTACAGTGCTCCAAAGCACGTGGTGTAAATGACCCAGCCGGGTAGTTCTAGGCTAAGCTTTTCATTCAAATAATAGCAGGCTACCAGCAATAGGCACATCAAGATGTAATCAATATGCGCTCGGATAAGCTGGTGGCTAGCAGGAAATAGACGCTTAAGTGCTTTTATATCAGCGTAAAGGATAAAGGAGGCTAACCAAGCCAAGGCAAGAGACAGCAGTAAGGAAAACGCTGCGGTAAGTAATAAATAGTCGGCTACGTTAGTCATTTAGTATTCCTCTGATTAGGTGTCTTATAGTAACTCAGGGAATATGTTTGGAATATACAGTGCTTGGGAAAGACAGTTTCTACCATTAGAAATTGTGACAGGAAAGGGCTCATTGAATAGAGCCCTCTTACTTTTTGTTAGCTTGAGCATTCTTTAGTGATGCGTTCTCGGACAGTATCGAGCAAAGTGTCGTCACGCTCGTATTCGGTGATGAGTTCGTCAAAGGCATCAAAGTTATCGTCGGTTAAGCCGTACTGGTCTTCAATTTTAATGAGTTCAGCTTCTTTCTTTTGTAGATCATTATGAAACAGTATCTCGGCGCATTGATAGCGTACGCTATAGTCGGCGTACTGTTCTTTGCTCATGAGCGGGTTGGCGAAGCTATTGGGCGAAAAAAGAGTGATAGCGATAGTGGTGCATAGAAAAACATGTGAAGCACTTAACGAGCTGGTTAAGGTACGAATCATTCAGATCTCCGAAGCAGGTTGATAGGGCTAAAAACTCGCGGCGAATTATAGTTAACTATAATTTTTAGTGTGTTAAGTCTTGTTATTTAATGTAAGGCTATGTAGGTTTTAACCGTAATTGTTGCCGATCTGAGGCTTCCTTAAAGGGCGCTGCTTTAACTTCCATATTTGGCAAACTGTGTTTTAGATGCTGAATTCATCAGTATAGGGCTAGCATTTAATAGTGATGATCTCTTATCCTCTGCACTGGAAAATAATACAAACAAAATGATGACCTGAATAAACGCCCTGGGAGACAGATTCGTGACCACACTACTTATTGGACTGATTATTTTTATCGGTATTCATCTTTTACCTACCTTGCCCGAATTGCGACAAAAATATATCGATAAACTTGGAGAACTGCCCTACAAAGGCATATTTGCGGTGATTTCTATAGCAGGTTTTGCTCTGATTATTATGGGTAAGGCCGATGCTCCGTTTATTTCTATTTGGCAACCACCACAGTTTTTGTCACACCTGACCAAGCTTCTGATGCTGCCTGCATTTATTTTGCTTGTTGCGGCCTATATCCCTTCCAACATTAAACGTAGAGTTCGTCACCCAATGTTAGCTGGCGTAAAATTGTGGGCTTTGGGGCACCTGTTAATCAATGGTGATGCGGCTTCAATTCTGTTATTTGGTGGTTTTCTTGCCTATGCTGTAATAGATATGATTCGTGCGAACAAACGGTCAGAATGGGTCAAGCCGGAACCTAAGCCAGCCTATATGACATTTGTTGTTATAGGTGTCGGCGTGATCGCCTATGGTGCTGTCGCGATGCACCATATGCAATTGTTTGGCGTGCCGCTTTTCTAGGTACGTTACGTTTCTTTAGCGAAAGTCTTTTATAGTGTGATTTTGCGGCAAAGCTATCCCTAAGTTGAGGTGGTAAATATGGCGACGTTTGTATTCTTTGTATTCAGTCTCTTGTGTTTGGCAATGGCTGTTAATGTATTGCGTCCCCATTACTCTCATCCGAAATGGATAGTTCTTAGCTTTTTGCTGGGCTGGCTGACCGGAGAGCTGGCTTTGCACGTTATTGCATTTCAGTTGATAGTTGTCTTCCTCTTTGTTGTTTTTGGTGCGGTCGACAGTTTTATTCCAGCCGTGTCATTAGTGATATGTGTGCTTTCCTGGCTGTTTCTAAGTTACCACTATTTTTCTGGTTACAAAGCCAAAGGTCTGATGGATCAGATCGTTATTCCTCATCGTCGTAAGGAAGATAATAGCTCCTGGAGCCGTCATGAAGAGCTTGATACTTTTCGGCTGCTTTATCCCTTCTACAGTTGGACAGATCCCGGTGTGCAAAATATTAAAGACGTCGTTTACCATAAAGTTGATGGTATGAATCTGAAGCTCGATATTCGCCGAGCAAGAACGACCGCCAATTTTGCGCCGGTACTATTTCAGATTCACGGCGGTGCCTGGACTCATGGTTATGGCAGCAAAAAGGAGCAAGGTATTCCGCTTATGGTGGAAATGGCTAAACGGGGTTGGATTTGCGTAGCCATTGACTATCGGCTAAGTCCGAAGGCGACCATGCCAGAGCATATAATCGACTGCAAAAGAGCCTTGGCTTGGGTGAAGGAGCATATTAAGGAGTATGGTGGTAATCCTGACTTCATCGTAACAACAGGGGGCTCTGCCGGTGGCCATTTATGTTCTTTGCTCAGTCTGAGCGCCAATGATGAAAGTCTACAACCTGGCTTCGAAGATGTAGATACCAGTGTGCAAGGTTGTATTCCCTATTATGGTATTTACGACTTGATGAATGAGCAGAATCTGCAACTGACGGTTGGCCTGGATATCATCATGCGCAAGAATATTATCAAACAGACAAAACAAGAAAATACCGAGATATATCGTCATATGTCGCCGATCAATCACATTAATGAAGCGGCACCTCCTTTCCTCATCATTCATGGCGATAAAGATTCGCTGACGTCTCTAGGGGAAGCGCAATACTTTGCCAGTCGGCTAGATGAAGTGTCTAAGCAAAGTGTGGAGTTTGCCGAGATCGCGGGGGCGCAACACGCCTTTGATGTATTCTCTTCGCTACGCAGCGACTATGTATTATTAGGGGTTGCTGAGCGTCTTGAGCAATGGCATCGAGATTTTCTTAAGAAAAATAAAGGAAATTAAAGAAAACTCCTATTTAGCGACAAAATATGTCGCTCCGCTCCATATTATAGATCCTGTACTTACTTAGCAGCACACATTAAATGCTGCTGACCTATATCATCAGGAGATCTAATATGTTCAGAATTAACGCATTCACTCAAAAAGGCACTAAGTTTCGTTTCCGCATCAAAAGCGACAACATTCATAATGTTCGTGACACTTTAAAAGAGATTTTTGAAGGTCAGGATATGCGTTTGGTACTGGTTGAGCCAGTTTAATAGAGGAAGTATGTATTGACGCTAGAGCCAATAGTTTCATGCTTATCTCGTTTAAACTTAATGTCAGTGTTGACGCTTTATATAGTTCGCCCGTATCAAGTCGATGTTATCGATAAGGTCCTGTTTGATGATGTCGGGCGATATCACTTTGGCCTGAGGGCCTAATGACATTAACCAGTTTCTGAGTTGAACCGTGCGCTTAGTTGTAGCACTTAAGCTCCAGTCATCATCGTGAGCGTGATGTAGCTCCTGATCGTGACTGATAGGGTTGTCGTGTAAGTCTTGTATTAAATTGCTGTGTTTTCCCGTCGTAATACTCAGCTCCAGGGTGTAAGTCTGAGCGTCTTGAAAGTCGATTAAGACATCCATATTTCCTTGATCTAGATAGCTTTTTAGCTCGAAATCTTCAGGCACCGCATTTGCGTGACTGCTAACACTTAAGTCACTTATCTTATGAATCAAGAAACTTCGAAAAGCCTCATCGCCCTTTTGCATGTCACCTTCCTTCTTGGCGACTAAATATATTTTCGGCAGCATAATCGCAACGCCGAAAGGATGAACCTCATAATCTTTGAGTTTTCCTTGGCTTTGATAGCTTAGTATCAGGCGTTTGCGATGAAGGATAGCGCTGTATATCCGGTTTAGCATTTCCAGGTCAAAATCGGCAGCCTTTAACTGTTGCCCGCGTTGGAAAAATTCTACGGCGCTAGTCAGGCGTTGATAATGCTTGGGGGAAATCGACTTCTCTTGTTTTAGAAGCTTGTCTTGAGCTTCCTGAAAAATAGATTTAAGGACATTCTGAGTATCAACAGGTAAGACTTGCTTCAGATGCTTTTGGCTTATGGAGAGTGCCAATGCCATGTAGTCAGGCATTTTCTCAAAACTGTAGCCAATAAGAGAATAAGGGTCGAGACGCCAGAGCCGGCTCTTTCCCAGGCCTTTTTCAGTGCTTAGGCCAAACTCGTTATGGTAGTCATTATCGTCTATTTCGTCACCGAGTAGGAACTTCAAGTCACGTTGTACGAGTCTAAACTGGCTTTTTGCTTTGGAGGCCTGAGTATCCAGATAGCCTGCATCACTCAAATGCTGAATAATTTCATCCGTGCCGATGGCGAGGTGCTGCGACTTCAAATAGTTGAGTATTTCTAATCTTCTAAGAAAGGTTTGCATTGGTCCTCACTTTCAATACGGTGGCTTATTGCAAAGCGCGCAACAAACCAATAAAACTGACGAGCAGTAAGACGCTACCCATTACGCGATAGAATACGACTGAGTCGGTTTCTTGTAGTTTTCGGTGAAACTTTAAACCTAACAGGTGGCCAAGAGCCGCGCAGGGTAGCAGCCATAGTTGGTGGGTTAGCTGGAAGTCGACATTCAGATAAATAAAAGCTGCGACTTTGATCGACACCAAAATAAACCATAGGGCAAATAAGGTGTCTCGCAGCTGCTCCTTCTTAACATGTGAGGCGAAAACAGCTGTTAATAAAGGAGCCCCGATGAGTGAGGTACCACTGACGTAACCACCGAGCATTAAAAAAGTGATATCCAGCGACTTAAAACGGCTCTTAAAGGGCTTGTTAAAAATATAAGTGACGGAATAAACCGCGACGATAGAAAATATTATTAAACCCATTACGGTAGCAGGCAAGGTTATGAGCCCAAATACGCCAATAATCTTAGGAATCAGCATAATTAGAAGCGCACGCTTTAGATAGGGCCAATCAATAGCTGATTCGTCTTGTGCGCCCTGGTGTGCATATTTCTTGCGAATCTTGTGATTTTCAAAAAATATTAAGCCCGAAAAGAATAGCAACTGAAGCGAAATGATTGGCAGGTAAAGCAAAGGGTCATTGTGAATTAACAGTAGGAAGGGCAGTGATAGTACTGCTCCCCCAAAGCCTAAGCCTGAACGCACAAATCCACTCCAAATAAAGGTGAGAGCGATTAATGCACACTGAACAAGGCTAAGTTCTGACATTATCTTTAATCAGCGTCCTGATTACGTTTTTCCTTTGCCTCTTCTTCAGCCTGGCGCTTGGCTTCAATCATGGCGCGGAACTCAGCAAGTTCTCGTTCCATCATTTCTGGAGTCTCGAGGCAAATCTGGCCTAGCTTGCCTGAACGTAATTCATTTAGAACAATAGTTGCGGCTTGATATAAGTCGACAATACCACCCGCCCTTAGGCAGCCCCGTTTACTACCGATAAGTTTTAATAACTCCAGCTTATCTTGCTGAAGATCAAAGGTAGAGAAGTCGAGCTTGAAGCGAGTTGCCAAGGCTTCTGGGTAATGGTTTGCCAAATGCTCCAGGGCAAAAATAGCGACGGATTCATATTCCATTGCGGTGTCTTTAACCGCGCCTGTTGCCGCTAAACGATAACCACAGGTTTCGGGTTCGAGTTTTGGCCAGAGTACGCCAGGGGTGTCCGAGAGAACGATGCCGTTATCAAGGTTTATCTTTTGCTGGCGCTTTGTCACCGCAGGTTCGTTGCCAACTTTTGCAATAGCTCGGCCGGCGATGGAATTAATCAGGGTAGATTTACCGACATTGGGAATGCCCATAATCATGGCATTTATGGGCTTATCTGAATCTTGACGATGTGGTGCGAGTTTTCGACATAAGTTGGCGATAGCGCCTTTATTGCTAAGGGTATTAGCACTAATTGCCAAGGTTTTAACTTGTGCATCTTTTTCGAAGTGTTCTTGCCAAGCTTTGACTACGTCTGGATCAGCTAAATCAGACTTGTTGAGAATCTTAATGCAGGGTTTATCTTCCTTAAGCTGGCGAATCATTGGGTTGGAGCTGCTGAATGGAATCCGAGCGTCCAGTATTTCTATCACCACATCTATTTGAGACATGACTTTCTTAATTTCTTTGCGGGCCTTGTGCATATGACCCGGGAACCACTGAATTGCCATCTACTTATCCTGATTCTTAAGAGAGTCTGGACGAGTATCCAAACCTTGTTTTGAAAGGTCATCCATATGCTGGTTTTTCAGTTTGACGTAATTGCTTGCAGTGTACTTGAAAAAGGTTTTTTCCTTGTCACTAATGGGGCGGATCTTTTTTGCTGGGCTGCCACGATACATATGGCCGGACTCCAGAACCTTGCCTGGCGGGACAACGCTACCTGCAGCGAGAATGACCTCTTCTTCTATCACCGCGCCGTCCATAACAATCGCCCCCATGCCTACTAATACTCGATCTTTTACTGTGCAGCCGTGTAGCAGAGCTTTATGACCAACGGTAACGTCAGAGCCAATGGTGAGTGGAAAACCGTCTGGATTATAGGGGCCAGCATGTGTGATGTGTAACACAGAGCCATCCTGAATACTGCTGCGTTCACCAATTCGAATTTTGTGCATATCACCGCGAATCGCGACTAAAGGCCAGATAGAGCTATCGGCTCCGATTTCAACATCACCAATAACAATGGCTGTTGGGTCGACGAAAACTGATGAGTCTAGTTTGGGGGAAAAGTCGAGATAGTTTCTCACGCAGCTCATAGGCTGATCCTCTTGTGATACATCTGGCGGTGTTATTGACGTCGTTGCGACCTAAGTGTTTTTTCGGTTCAACTTGAGGGCAGAGAATACCGAAAATTAGTGATCTTCACCAGTATCTAGCGCTATGCGAGCAAGTTGCTATAGTGAGACTAAGGGCTTTAAAAAATCATCAATGCCCCCATAAAGAATAAATTGTTCCAAGCTGCTTAGCTCGCTTGCCTTAAAAATATACCAAATAGATAGAGTTAAAATTAATGAACCCATTGTTAGCTGATTCGCCACTGCCACTGTTTGAGCAGATTACATTAGAGCACTTTGAGCCCGCATTAGATAAGGTGCTTGCAGACAACAGAGCTTTAGTCGAAAAGCTTGTAACTGATAAACAATATTCTTGGCAAGATTTTGCGTATCCTTTAGAAAGTGCTGACGATCGCTTGAATAATGTTTGGTCGGTTATTTCCCATTATAACTCAGTGCTAAATTCCGATGAGTTGAGAGAAATCTACAAGCGCCTTATCGCTAAATTGACAGAATACGGTACAGAAATGGGGCAGAATAAGGACTTGTTTTTAGCTTATCAGGCCTTGGCTGATAGCGATGAATACGCTGGGCTGAGCCAAGCTCAAAAGCAGTCAATCAAACATACTCTTCGTGGCTTCAAGTTGTCGGGAGTGGCGTTGGAAGATGATGAAAAAGAAGCCTACTCGGCATTGAAGAAGGAGATGTCAGAGCTGACCAACAGCTTTTCGGAAAATGTCTTGGATGCGACACAGTCTTGGACGCTCTATTTTGAAGACGTTGATTCACTTGCAGGTCTGCCAGAAAGTGCACTACAACTGCTCGAAAGCCAGGCAAAAGCCAAGGGACATGAAAAGGGTTATCTGATTACCCTGGATATTCCTAGTTATTTGCCGGTTATGACTTACTGCGATGATGCCAATATCCGTGAGCAGCTATATCAGGCTTATTTGACTCGCGCTTCCGACCAAGGACCTGATGCGGGTAAGTGGGATAATAGTAATAATATCCAACGCATACTCAGTTGCCGTCAGGCGCTTGCTAAGTTGCTGTCGTTTGACAATCATGCCGAGCGCTCCTTAGCGACTAAAATGGCAGACACGCCAGATGAAGTGATTGAGTTTTTAGAGCAGCTTGCAGGCAAGGCTATTGATTACGCAAAAAATGAAGTAGAAGAGCTTAAAGCCTATATGAAAGAAGAGTTCGGTGTGGCTGAACTGAATCCCTGGGATGTGGGCTATTATTCCGAAAAGCTTCGACAGGCTCGTTTTGATATTTCGCAAGAAGCGTTAAAGCCATACTTCCCAGCACCAGTGGTTCTGCAAGGCATGTTTGATGTGGTTCAGAAACTGTTTGGCATTGAAGTCAAAGAGCGCCCTGAGGTGAAAACCTTCCACCAAGATGCTCGCTATTACAGCATTTATAGCGAGGGTGAAGAAGTAGCTGGTTTCTATCTGGATATCTATGCCCGAAAAGACAAACGTGGTGGCGCCTGGATGGCAGACTGTCGTGCACGCAGACGTTTGGCCGATGGCTCTGTGCAAATGCCGGTAGCTTTCTTGGCGTGTAACTTTACACCGCCTGTTGCGGATGAGAGCGGTAATCTGGCAGATAGCTTGTTAACTCACAATGAAGTGACGACACTGTTCCATGAGTTCGGACATGGTTTGCACCATATGTTAACCAAAGTCGATGTTGCTGGGGTATCAGGTATTTCTGGGGTGCCTTGGGATGTGGTTGAACTGCCAAGTCAGTTTTTGGAAAACTGGTGCTGGCAGGAAGAATCGATAGCTATGATCAGTCGTCACTACCAAACAGGAGAAGCGCTGCCGAAGGATATGTTGGATAAGATGCTAGCAGCGAAACACTTTCAAAGTGGCATGATGATGATGCGCCAGCTTGAGTTTGCCTTGTTTGACTTCCTCTTGCATAGAGATTACTCAGAAGCAGATAACACCGATGTGCAAGCAGTGCTGGAGTCTGTTCGAGAGCGAGTTGCGGTAATTGATTCGCCAGAATATACGCGTTTTAGCCACTCCTTTAGCCATATATTTGCTGGTGGCTATTCGGCGGGTTATTACAGTTATAAGTGGGCAGAAGTCTTAGCAGCAGATGCGTTTTCCCGCTTTGAGGAAGAAGGTGTCTTTAACGTGCAAACGGGTAAAGACTATAAAGAAAAAGTGCTCGAAGTAGGTGGTTCAATTGAAGCGATTGATATGTTTACCAGCTTCCGCGGTCGTAAGCCAAGTGTTGAGCCATTGCTTAAGCAGGCGGGAATCAAGGTATGACGCAGAAGATAACCAAGCGCTTTATCGCAGGTGCCGTATGCCCTCGTTGCGGTGAGATGGACAAGTTAGTGACGTATTCATCTGATGAAGGCACCTTTAAAGAGTGTGTCGCCTGCGACTTTACTGAGAAGCAAATAGCACAAGTTGAAATGTCAGAGCTTGATACGCGGGTTAATCATATCCCCTCAGGCCCTGATGACGAGCAGGCTCAGATAGTCCAGATTGTTGAGCTTAAGCCGAAGTAATTGTTCGCTTGAGCTAGGCCACTAAACTTCAGATTGTCCCTCTAATATAGCGATTATATTGGATAAGGCTTCCCTCATATCAGCCATAGTTTGTGTGCGTTTGATAATGGTAGGAAGCTGATCTTCCAAATTAGTTAATTTCGGAGGGATACGTCGAATGCCTTCGGTAATAAATTCATAGGGATAATGGTGGTCTTGTATGCTGAGCTTATTAAGCTCGGCAATTTCCTGGGAAAACTGGCTAATAATGTCATAGATAATGTCTTTGTGTTCGAGTGAGGACGCCTCCCAGTAAGCCGCATCCAATAGCTCGTGAAACGCGAGAAACTCATTCATAACATTTGAAATGGCAGGTTTAGGCATGACCTTTGGCTCCTGAGAACATCAGTTTTGACATATTTGTATATAAGAAAGCCTAGCAGAAGAGGCTGTAAAGGTAAGGCAGGCAGTAATAAATTTGTCGGTCACTGTTTCATAAGTGCCCAGTTTTCTCGACCAATGATACTCTCGCTTACATAGTGAAAAGCTATGCGAGCACTTCTGTTCATTGAAACAAACGATTACGCAAGCTTACCCGATAATGTTAAGTCCTTCATATTGCTTAAACCTTAGCTGCCTATACTGATAGTTCTTTCGGGAATATAGAGACTCTGACTATGAGAACATTACGTTTGACCACGCTTGATAATCAGCGTCAGCGTTTAGAGCGGGAAATAATAGAAACGAAGAAAAAGATTGTAGCAGCTAATGAGGGCGCGTTTCCTGACCTGGGTTTAGTTAAGCAATTGAGAGATTCTATTGAGCGAAATATGCAACTTATTTCAATGATTGATCAGCATCGACCCGCAAGAATCTCTAAGCTGAAAGCGAAGGTGATTTAGGGTAAGTGTAAAACTTACCCTGATTCACAAAAACAATTACTGTCGCTCAGGAATAGCCGTTCCCTGAAAGATAAACAGCGGTGTGGGCGATGTGTAAATGACGTTGTCATCCTCGTCTAAGAGTGGCTCTCCATCTTCATCTGTCTGGGCAATATACTCATAGCCAGGGTCTTCATAACTGTTAGCGGGGACAGCGACGTTATTTTCCTGATCTTCTTCACTTTGCAGCTCAAAAAGGTCTTTCGAAACATTGTAACTTTCACAGCTCGTTGGATTGTAGATGAGTTGCTCGCGTGTCGGGTTGGGGTTGTCGTCGCCCTGAGGTATTTCTGTTTCTCTATCATCTTCTAAAGCTTTGTAGATGGCAGTACTGAACTTCGATACATAGACGCGAATTTCTGCATTAGGGTAGTCTACCTCTACTTTTAAGCGCTGCAAGTCTGTCAGCGCATCATTACTGCCATCGCCAATTGTGAATGAGTTGGAGATGACAGTATTTCGCTCGTCGGCTTCATCGTGCTCTGTTAGTGAGTCACCATCATCGTCAATAAGGTCGAAGCAAGCAGGGTGCTCGATTTCTTTGGTAATCGAGCCGTCAGGGCATGTGACGACATTTTCTTCATCATCATCGAGGCATGTTTGATTTAATAGGGCGTACCCCAGAGTGCCATATTTTGACTCCAGGTAGTCTTCGTCGACAGTAAGAATTTGGGGTGGTTCTTGATGGATTACCTTGATCTGCCTTACTTTCGCTTCACTGAATCCGGACTCTTTGAAATTTTCAGGCGCGATCCGGTCTAGAGCGGCAAATTGAATTTCATCATCTGTTTCCACAGTCGGATCTTGGTCGAAAGCTATTAGAACGGTTTGATCAACCTTATTATCTATTTCGACAAAGGCTGAAGGGATGTAAGTCAGGTCCAATGAGGCGCTAAACTGATCTAGAATATTGAATGAGTCATCTTCACGGAGAAACTCTATCTGATCATTGCTGTAGGTGCAGTGTCCGTCATCGCTGCTGATTGCGGAGGACATTTGCTCCTTAGCTTCGACGAATGTTTGAACAAGTTTTTCGCTGTCGATGGCAGCAATAAGGTTTTCCATAAAATCTAGGGGGTTGTTTGCTGATTCTACGGTTCCCTCGTCATCTAGTGTGTAGTTCATATCTGCGCTGATCTGTTGCAATATAAAGTCGCGGACGGCTTCCTCGTCAGCTGAAAGGTCAGATAAAATTGGGTTACCACTAGCGTCAATAGATTTAGATTGCAGGCCTTTAAAGCTATTAATGAAGTCCTCAAGGTAAAGTTTGTATTCGCTATTTTCTTCATTTGCGAGTACTTCGTAGCTTTGGTTTTGAACTATCTGCCTTGTTGGCAGATGGGCTTGGCATAGCTGCTCGGTTGTTTGGAAGGTCGGTGTACAGGCCGCGAGTACTGATAGTGCAGAAAGGCCTGCGAGCGTATTTCTTAATAATTTCATTTAAGCTGGGCTCCTAATTTCTGCCAGGTTTTATGAAGTATGTAAGCATCATTTGCAGCGCGGTGCCGAACAAGCTGTAGCTCATCTATAACGCCAGCTCTGATGTCCTGCCATCTATCGATTTGCTCTTCATCGAGAATTGATGAGAGGGAGTCTAGATGGAAGTTGGGTTTGCATTTTGCCGCTTTAAATAGGCGATGAAGCCAAAAACTATCGAAGGCCCAGGCATCGCAATATACATCCCCACTAAGTAGATCATTAAGTTCGCGAACAACCTGGCTAATCTCAGCGCCTTCTTGTTGAAGTTGGTCTTTACTGATTCCATGTATTCGCGCGGCTTTTTCTGACCAGTCTTTCCATAATACGTGCGGTTTGATCAGCCAGCTTCTGGTGCTGCCATCAGCCAGGCAAACACCTACTTCAATAGGGTAGCTGGATAGGAGGTCTAGGCTGGAAGCTTCGAAGTCAATAAAAACAGGGTTGTTGTCGCTAGGCATCTAAGGGTATTCGCGTGAGTAGGTAGTGGGTCGGCTGGTGAAATTGGACGCCGATATAATCCGGCCATATTAATCGTTAAGCAAAGGCTCTGCAATTACTGTACGAGTTTGGTGTGATCTTGACCATAAAAAATTGATTACCACTCGGTTAGTTTCTGTAGAAGTGGGAGTATTTTTATTGATTTGTGTCAATAAATTGGCGCAATTTATGTGTTGGGCCTTGAAAATGTCCAGGCGAGCCTTATCTATGTCATAACGAAGTTTACTGAACTTAGATACTATTGATTCCTTCGGGGGGATAACTTATGAGAATTGATCGTTTGACGAGCCGTTTGCAGGTTGCGATATCAGATGCGCAATCTATAGCCTTGGGAAAGGATCATCAGTTTATAGAGCCGGTGCATTTGATCCAGGTTCTAATTGACCAAAATGGCAGCGTATCCGCCTTATTGAGACAGCTTTCTGTAGATGTAAAACAATTTAGAACTGAGCTTGGTCGTCTGGTTGATGAATTACCGACCGTCGAAGGTGCAGACGGTGATGTGCATATGTCCAACGACCTGGGGCGAATGCTGAACATTGCTGATAAGTTAGCGCAGAAAAAAGGCGATCAGTTTATTTCAAGTGAGATGGTCTTACTTGCTGCGACTGGTGATAAAGGTGCTTTAGGCGCTTTGATGAAATCTTATAAGGTAGAAAAAGCTGCTTTAGAAGAAGCGATTGACCAGGTGAGAGGAGGTGATGGCGTGAATGATCAAGGGGCTGAGGAAAATAGAGAGGCATTAGATAAATTTACGGTTGATTTGACGGCTAGAGCCGTAGAAGGAAAACTGGACCCGGTTATTGGTCGTGATGATGAGATTCGTCGCACGGTGCAGGTTCTTCAACGTCGACGTAAGAATAACCCCGTTTTGATAGGTGAGCCGGGTGTCGGTAAAACAGCTATTGTCGAAGGTTTAGCTCAACGAATTGTAAACGGTGAAGTACCTGACGGCTTAAAAGATAAGAGAGTCTTGTCCTTGGATATGGGGGCATTGATTGCCGGGGCTAAGTTTCGAGGTGAATTTGAGGAGCGCTTGAAAGGTGTGCTTAATGAGCTGAGTAAGCAAGAAGGGCAGATAATCCTCTTTATCGATGAAATTCATACCATGGTTGGTGCTGGTAAGGCAGAGGGCTCAATGGATGCGGGGAATATGTTGAAGCCTGCACTTTCTCGAGGTGAGCTGCATTGTGTTGGCGCTACTACGCTTGATGAATATCGTGAATATATAGAGAAAGATGCTGCCTTGGAAAGGCGTTTCCAGAAAGTTCTAGTAGAGGAGCCGGTTGTTGAAGATACCATTGCTATTCTGCGCGGTTTGAAAGAGCGTTACGAAGTCCATCATGGGGTAGAAATTACCAATAGTGCAATTATCGCTGCAGCCAAGCTTTCTCATCGCTATATAGCTGATCGCCAATTACCGGATAAGGCGATAGATTTGGTTGACGAGGCAGCAAGCCAAATTCGAATGGAGATGGACTCAAAGCCAGAAGCTTTAGATCGCTTGGAGCGCCGTTTGATTCAAATGAAAATCGAGCGGGAGGCGCTTAAGAAGGAGCAGGATTCTTCATCTAAAAAGAGCCTTGTAGAGCTGAATGAGCAAATTTCTGAACTTGAAAAGGAATTTTCAGATCTGGAAGAAGTCTGGTTGGCAGAAAAGGCAGCTCTGCATGGTTCCCAGAAAGTTAAGAGTCAGTTAGAGCAGGCTAGGGTCGAATTGGAGAGTGCTCGTCGAGAGGGTGACTTGGCATTGATGTCGGAATTGCAGTACGGGAAGATTCCCGAATTGGAGCGCCAGTTGGATATGGCGAGCCAGGCTGAAATGATGGGTATGACCTTATTACGTAATCGAGTGACCGAAGAAGAGATAGCAGAAACAGTATCGAAGTGGACGGGTATTCCGGTCTCAAAAATGCTGGAGGGCGAAAAGGATAAGTTGTTGAGAATGGAAGGTTCTCTGCATGAGCGGGTAATTGGTCAATCTGAAGCAGTGCAAGCGGTATCCGATGCAGTACGTCGTTCTCGTGCGGGTTTGGCTGACCCTAATCGTCCAAATGGCTCCTTTCTATTTTTGGGGCCAACAGGTGTCGGTAAAACCGAACTTTGTAAAGCCTTGGCGAGTTTCCTCTTCGATACTGAAGATGCGATGGTTCGTATCGATATGTCCGAATTTATGGAAAAGCATTCGGTGGCTCGCCTAATTGGCGCTCCTCCTGGATATGTAGGCTATGAAGAAGGTGGCTATTTGACAGAGTCTGTCCGCAGGAGACCCTATTCGGTATTGCTATTGGATGAGGTGGAGAAGGCACACCCGGATGTGTTCAATATCTTGCTTCAGGTATTGGAAGATGGTCGTTTAACTGATGGTCAAGGTCGTACTGTCGATTTCAGGAATACGGTTATTATCATGACGTCTAATTTGGGTTCTGATGTTATCCAGGCTATGGGAATGGAAGGCGCGGGTTATGATCAGATAAAGAATGCTGTCATGGATTCTGTATCGGCTCATTTTAGGCCGGAGTTTATCAACCGTATTGATGAAGTGGTGGTCTTCCATGCTTTGGGAGCCCAGCAAATTCAGGGTATAGCGCAGATTCAATTGAAAGGCTTAAGTAAGCGTTTGTTAGAGCAGGATATTACCTTGGAGTTTGAGGCGGATGCTATGGCTAAGTTGGCCGAAGCCGGGTTTGATCCGGTTTATGGGGCAAGGCCTCTAAAGCGAGCTATACAGCGTTGGGTTGAGAATCCATTGGCTCAGAATTTGTTGGCAGGTGATTATGTGTCGGGTGACACTATAGTAGCGAGAGCTGAAGCAGATGAAATAGTGTTTGAAAAAAGGTAGTAAGGCACCGAGCTTTTGGTATGGTCTAAAGGCTCGGTGTCCTCCGTATTGTATTATTGGCAGTAGTCTTCAATTTGTTTTTGGAAGTTTGCCTTCTTTTCGTTGATCTCTTCAGGGCTTAGGAAGCGGGTGACGCCTTCTTCAACAACTGTTATGCGGCTAGTTTCAGCAATAACTCTAAGGTTTTCTCTGATTGCTTTACATTTTTCTTCAATCTCAATTTTTCTAGCTTCTTCTTGAGCGATCCCTTGTCGAACTTGCATTTCTTTGGCTGTTTTTTCATCGATAGCTTTTGCTTGGTTTTGTGCGCTGGTGCGCTGTGATGCAGTGCTAGTTTTAATTTGAATACTGGTCGACTCGGTATGGTTTGGTTTCTTGTCCGTATAGTGAGTGTTGCCGTTACTATCGACCCATTTATAGACTTCAGCCGAAGTTGCTATGGTTGTAGCACAGCTAATTAAAAGAAAAGCGCAAAGCTTTAAAGTGGTTGTGAATAATGCGCTGTTCAGTGTGAGCGTCATGGTTTCGATTTCCTGTCAGATCATAGAATTTTGGTCAATTGACATTCTAACTATAAACCATAGACGGTTTTTTGGACGAGAAAAGCCGAAAAAATACAAAACTGGGTCAAAAAAATGCAAATTATATTGACTCTAATGATTTAAGTGTCAGAATTACGGGTTGCTTTTTCTAGGGTTTTACAAGTGTCGTTTTTCAACGTTAATCGTTTGACGGTAATAGTATCCCCCAGCGTATTTGAGCTTCTTACTTTGCTTGATAGAAAATGTAAGAGGCAGTGGTAAAACAGGAGTCTAGCATGACATAAAAGTGCTGGACTTTATGGCGAAACTCTACGCCAAATTTACCATCAAAGTAACGCTAGATTGCATCCAGTGCACTTCCAAAAGAAGTGAGAGTTAACTCGGATTAAGCTTCCATAAACTATTTAACAGAAGGTAATTATCGTGGAGCTATTATCTGGCGCCGATATGATTGCTCGTTTTTTACAAGACGAGGGTGTCGAGTACATATACGGTTATCCTGGTGGTGCAGCGCTGCATATTTATGATGCGCTTTTCAGACAGGATAAAGTTGAACATATTTTGGTTCGTCATGAGCAGGCAGCTGTTCATATGGCGGATGGTTACGCGCGAGCGTCTGGTAAGGCGGGTGTCGTGCTCGTTACGTCTGGACCTGGTGCGACGAATACAATTACAGGTATTGCTACAGCCTTTATGGATTCTATTCCAATGGTTGTGCTTTGCGGGCAGGTGCCTTCAACCTTAATTGGTGAAGATGCTTTTCAGGAAACCGATATGATGGGCGTATCTCGTCCTGTTGTTAAGCATAATATGGCTGTAAGGCATGCCTCAGAAATACCAGAGGTCTTGAAAAAGGCTTTCTATATTGCGCAGTCGGGTCGTCCGGGGCCGGTTGTTGTGGATATTCCTAAGGATATGACGGCGCCAAATGAACGTTTTGAATACGTTTACCCCAAAAAGGTGAAGTTGCGTTCTTATACGCCGCCGGTAAGAGGGCATTCTGGTCAGATTAAGAAAGCGGTCGATATGTTATTGGCAGCTAAGCGTCCGGTAATCTATGCGGGTGGTGGTGTTATTCTGGGGCAAGCATCCAAGCAGTTGGTAGAGTTGGTTGAGCGCTTGAATTATCCAGTAACCACAACGCTAATGGGTTTGGGTGCATATCCTGGTACTGGTGAGCATTCTCTGGGAATGCTGGGGATGCATGGTACCTACGAAGCCAATGAGGCAATGCATAATTCCGACTTGGTTTTAGCGGTTGGTGCTCGATTTGATGATCGAGTGACGAATGGCACTGACAAGTTTTGCCCGGGGGCAAGAATTGTTCATATCGATATTGATCCGGCAAATATTGCAAAAACAGTTAAGGTTGATGTGCCAATCGTTGGGCCGGTGGGATCAGTGCTTAATGATATGTTGGCGATTCTGGAGGATGCAGAGGAAACGCCAGATCAAGAGGCTTTGGCTTCTTGGTGGAAGAGTATAGATGGCTGGCGTGCTCGTCACGGTGGTCGCTACGACCCTTCGACCGAGGAAAGCATTAAACCGCAACAAGCGATCGAGGCGATGTATAGAGCGACGAAAGGTGATGCTTACGTTTGTTCTGACGTCGGGCAGCACCAGATGTTTGCAGCTCAGTACTATAAATTTGATAAGCCAAATCGTTGGATTAACTCTGGTGGTTTAGGGACGATGGGTTTTGGTTTGCCAGCGGCAATGGGGATAAAGCTTCATTATCCTAATGAGGAGGTTGTCTGCGTAACGGGTGAAGGCAGTATTCAGATGAATATTCAGGAACTGTCGACCTGTAAGCAATATGACTTGCCGGTGAAGGTTTTAATACTGAACAATCAGGCTTTAGGGATGGTTAAGCAGTGGCAGGATATGAATTATGAATCGCGCCACTCTCATTCGTATATGGAGTCCTTGCCAGATTTTACTAAGTTGGTGGAATCATATGGTCATGTTGGTTTGACTGTCACTAAACTTAGCGAGCTGGATACGACGATGGAGAAGGCTTTTGCGATGAAAGATCGTTTGGTTTTCATCAACGTTTATGTTGATCCGAAAGAGCATGTTTATCCGATGCAAATTGCGCGCGGATCTATGAATGACATGTGGTTAAGCAAAACGGAGAGGACTTAAGCCATGCGTCGAATAATTTCAGTTTTGTTAGAGAATGAGCCGGGAGCTCTGTCGCGTGTTGTAGGGCTGTTTTCACAGCGAAATTATAATATCGAGACATTAACTGTTGCGCCGACGGATGATGGTACGCTGTCTCGTTTAACGGTTACAACTTCAGGCTCCGACAAGGTCATTGAGCAGATTACCAAGCAGCTAAACAAGTTGGTTGAAGTGGTGAAGCTGGTTGATCTGACGGAAGGTGCTCATATAGAGCGCGAGTTGATGTTGGTTAAGATTAAGGCAGCGGGCTCTCAAAGAGCAGAGATTAAGCGTTGTGTTGATATCTTTCGTGGTCAGATAGTGGATGTTACTAGTTCTGCCTATACGGTACAGATCACAGGTAATAGCGACAAGTTGGATGCATTTATTGCTTCGATAGCTGAAGGAAGTGTGCTCGAGGTGGTTCGTTCGGGTGTTTCAGGTATTGCGCGTGGCGAGAAAGTGCTAAGTCTATAGCGTGTTGTTTAGTAAAATTTTAATTAAGCGTCGATTTATTTCGACAAGAGAAAAGTAGAGGATTGTCATGCAGGTTTATTACGATAAAGATTGTGATCTATCGATCATTAAAGGTAAGAAAGTTTCAATTATTGGTTATGGTTCGCAAGGTCATGCTCATGCCTGTAACTTGAAAGATTCTGGTGTTGATGTAACGGTTGGTCTACGTGCAAATTCTTCTTCTGTAGCGAAAGCGGAAGCGCATGGTTTGACTGTTAAGCCGGTTGCTGAGGCTGTCTCTGGTGCTGATGTAGTAATGATTTTGACTCCAGATGAGTTTCAGTCTGTTTTGTACAAAGAAGAAATTGAGCCAAACATTAAGCAGGGTGCTACTCTAGCATTTGCTCATGGTTTTGCTATTCATTATAACCAGGTTGTGCCTCGTGCCGATCTTGATGTTATCATGATCGCTCCAAAAGCGCCGGGCCACACGGTTCGTTCAGAATTTGTGAAGGGCGGTGGTATTCCAGACTTAATCGCTATCTATCAGGATGCAACGGGTAAGGCTAAAGATGTTGCGCTATCTTACGCTTCAGGTGTAGGTGGTGGTCGTACGGGCATTATCGAAACAACTTTCAAAGATGAAACTGAAACTGACTTGTTCGGTGAGCAGGCTGTTCTTTGTGGTGGTGCTGTTGAGTTGGTTAAGATGGGTTTTGAAACGCTTACTGAAGCGGGTTATGCGCCTGAAATGGCTTACTTCGAATGTTTGCATGAATTGAAGTTGATCGTAGACCTTATGTATGAAGGCGGTATCGCCAATATGAACTACTCAATCTCAAACAATGCTGAATACGGCGAGTATGTAACGGGCCCAGAAGTTATTAACGAAGAGTCTCGTGCAGCGATGCGTAATGCGCTTAAGCGTATTCAGAATGGTGAGTATGCGAAAATGTTCATTTCAGAGGGTGCAACAAACTATCCTTCAATGACTGCGTACCGTCGTAACAATGCTGCGCACCCAATCGAGCAGGTTGGTGGTGAGCTTCGTAAGATGATGCCATGGATTAACAAGATTGTTGATAAGAGCAAAAACTAAACATTAGTTGTTTTTGCAGGTAAGATAAGGCGGCTCTCTGGTTTTTCCAGAGAGCCGTTTTTTTATGTTTAATGATGAGAGTTGATGATGAGTGATATGAATTCAGAAAAGCAGGGTGATGTAGAAAAGGAAGAGGTGAGCGAGTCGCCGGCTCATCGTTCAAAGCTGGGGCGAGGGATCTATCTGTTGCCGAACCTGTTTACAACAGCTTCGTTGTTTTCTGGATTCTATGCGATCGTCGCTGCTATGAATGGTCATTTTGATAATGCAGCAATTGCCATCTTTATATCAATGATTCTGGATGGCTTAGATGGTCGTGTGGCGCGTATGACGAATACGCAGAGCGCTTTTGGTGCAGAGTACGATAGTTTGGTCGATATGGTTGCTTTTGGTGTGGCACCCGCTCTTGTCGCGTTTACTATGAATTTGCATACTTTGGGTAATTTGGGGTGGATTGCGACCTTTATCTATGTGGCGGGTGCTGCGTTGCGTCTAGCGCGCTTTAATACACAAATTGATGAGGTGGATAAGCGCTACTTTATAGGGCTTCCAAGCCCTTCGGCGGCGGCAATTGTGGCTGGCTTTGTATGGGCGGCGCATCATTACGAGCAGTCGGGCTGGTTAACTGCGTTAACGATGGTGATAGTTGCGGGTGCAGGGGTGTTGATGGTGAGTAATGTTAAGTATCACTCCTTTAAAGAGTTTGATATGAAAAGAAGGGTTCCGTTTACTACCTTGCTTATTATAGTTCTGGTTTTTGCGGTCATTGCGTTAGAGCCGTCGCTAGTACTGCTTGGGGTCTTTGCTTTATATACTTTATCTGGGCCATTTAATGCGTTACTTGGTCGCAATAAAGTGACTGAAAAGTCTTAATTACATTCGCTAACATAAAAATGTAAAGAAAGTTTGATAAAGGTGTTGACCTAAAGAATCAGCTCTATATAATGCGCACCTCCTTAAGGCGAACCGCTTCGAAAGCGGCGAAGTTTGAAGGAGATAGAGGATAAATTAAGTGATTAAAATCAGTAATTTATCTTCGCTTGTTAAAGGTTTTGGTTTTCGGTTT
>NZ_LWEY01001534.1:0-25464 GCF_001634935.1 Oleiphilus sp. HI0043
ATGACGGGGGTCTTTGGAATGACGGGGGTCTTTGGAATGACGTGGGTCTTTGGAATGACGGGGGTCTTTGGAATGACGGAGTACTTTGGAATGACGTTTTCTAGACGACAAGAATCAAAAATATAAATGAATAACAAAAATGAACCAAGCACTCGACCCAACACTCATTGAAGACATTGTTTCTGACCACGGTCAGTGGCAGGCCTATCTGCGTTTACGCTTTGCGCAACGATCACGTGGTACACGCTTGGTTGCTAGTGAACATCAAGGTCCGCTTTACGTTCAAAAAGCGTTTTACCCTGAAGGCCCTGACTGTGCGCACGCTTATTTGCTGCACCCGCCGGGCGGCTTGGTAACTGGTGATACCCTAGATATCGACATACAGGTTGAATCTGGCAGTGAGGCACTCATCACTACGCCCGGCGCGGGTAGAGTCTATAAGGCTCGCGACGACTCGGGTGTTCAAACACAAAATATGACCTTGCGAGTCGAAAGCGACGCCGTGTTGGAATGGTTACCGCTAGAAACTATTCTTTTCCCTAAGTCTCATGCACGTATGAATACCCAAGTTGAACTGGCAGAAGGTGCTAAGGTAATGGCTTGGGAGGTCACTTGTTTTGGCTTACCGGCGAATAACTTGGCGTTCGAAGACGGTAGTTGCGAGCAGCGCTTGCAGATATGGCAGCAAGGCCGTATTCGTTTCAATGAAGCCCTCAGTTTAGCGCCAGGTGACACATCCGTTTTACATGGAACGGGTGGACTTCAAGAAAAGCCCGTTAATGCACTATTTGTTGCTGGGCCCTTCAACGAAACTATCGATAGTGCGGAGCATGAAACCATGCTTGAGGCATTGCTTATCAAACAAAGTGGTATGCCAGGAGATGATTTGCTAGCGTTAAGCATGACAGGTGAGTTTCTAACCGTCAGATACCTCGGTAACTGCACTGAACGAGCAAGAAATTTATTAGGCGAAGCATGGGCATTGGTTCGTCCAGTGCTATCGGGGCGCAAAGCCACCGAACCAAGAATTTGGTTAACTTAAGTGTCAGATTATATAAGAGTGAATTATGGAACTATTACCTAGAGAGAAAGATAAGCTACTGGTTTTCACCGCCGCGTTGCTGGCTGAAAGACGCTTGAACAGAGGCTTAAAATTAAACTACCCCGAAGCCATGGCCTACCTGACAATGGAAATTATTGAAGGCGCTCGAGACGGTAAAACGGTTGCCGAACTAATGAGCTACGGCAAAACCTTGTTGACTGAAGAGCAAGTAATGGACGGTGTCGCCTCGATGATTCATGAAGTGCAAGTCGAAGCGACCTTTCCTGATGGAACTAAACTGGTCACCGTTCACGACCCGATTTCATAAGTCGATTAATTGGCCTTTTTATTCCGTTAGTGACACTCACATAGTCACACCGGTGGTAACACTCACAACTGTCATCCCGGTGGTGTTTTAAGCCGGGATCCATGAGGGCTAGCAAGGGGTATCGACGAAGATGGATTCCTGCTCAAGTGACCGCGGGAATGACGGGGGTTACGGGGCGGTGGTGTCTTAAGCCGGGATCCATGAGGGTTAGTTAGGGGATAACGCAGGAATGACACAACTATGAACGAATATCTATTGATAAGGGGACAAGTATGATTCCTGGAGAATACCAAGTCGCCAAGGGCGATATTGAACTGAACGCAGGGCGTGAGACATTAAGCTTGCGTGTTGAAAACACCGGTGACCGACCCATTCAGGTCGGCTCTCACTATCATTTTTTTGAAACTAATTTAGCTTTAAGTTTTGATCGAGACAAGACCAAAGGCTTTCGTTTAAATATTGCCTCGGGCACGGCGGTAAGATTTGAACCTGGACAGGGCCGGGAAGTAGAGCTGGTGGCTTATGCGGGTGACCGTAAGGTCTACGGATTCCGTGGTGATGTAATGGGCGCGCTATAGCTTTGAGCTGAGGAGAGAAAAGATGACTAAGATGGATAAAAAAGCCTACGCGCAAATGTTCGGTCCAACGGTGGGTGATAAAGTTCGTTTAGGCGATACCGATCTTTGGATCAAAGTGGAGAAGGATTACACCACCTACGGCGAAGAAGTGAAGTTTGGTGGCGGTAAGGTGATTCGAGATGGCATGGGGCAAAGTCAGCGCTCATGTGCCGATACTGTCGACCTAGTGATTACCAACGCTTTGGTGCTTGATCACTGGGGAATCGTTAAAGGTGATGTTGGTGTCAAAGACGGTCGTATCGTCGGTGTTGGCAAAGCCGGAAACCCGGATGTTCAGGACGGTGTTGATATTGCGATTGGCCCTGGCACAGATGTACTCGCGGGTGAAGGCTCTATCCTTACTGCTGGCGGCATTGATGCTCATATTCACTTTATTTGTCCACAGCAAGTTGAAGAAGCCTTAATGTCAGGCGTGACCACAATGATTGGTGGCGGCACCGGCCCGTCAACCGGTACTAACGCCACAACTTGTACCTCTGGACCGTGGTACATCGGTAAGATGATGCAATCCACCGACCAAATGCCCATGAACTTTGGCTTCTTGGGTAAAGGGAATGCAAGTTTACCTGAAGCCCTAAGAGAACAGCTCGATGCAGGCGCTTGCGGCTTGAAGCTCCACGAAGATTGGGGAACCACGCCAGCTTCCATTGATTGCTGTTTATCCGTAGCAGAAGAATATGATGTTCAGGTTGCAATCCATACCGACACCTTGAATGAATCAGGCTTCGTCGATGATACCATTGGTGCGTTTAAAGACCGCGTGATCCACACGTATCACACTGAGGGTGCCGGTGGTGGTCACGCACCTGATATCATTCGTGCTTGTGCTTACCCGAATGTATTGCCTTCATCTACCAACCCAACACGCCCTTACACGCGTAACACGGTTGACGAGCACCTGGATATGCTGATGGTATGTCACCATTTAGATAGTTCTATTCCTGAAGATGTTGCCTTTGCTGACTCAAGAATCCGTAAAGAAACGATTGCCGCCGAAGATATTTTCCATGACCGTGGTGCCTTCAGTATGATTTCCTCCGACTCCCAAGCGATGGGACGTGTCGGGGAAGTGATTACCCGAACCTGGCAAACCGCTCATAAGATGAAGACACAATTTGGTTTGTTGCCAGAAGATTCAGGTTGTGATGCCGACAACTTTAGAGCACGTCGCTATATAGCTAAATACACAATCAACCCTGCGATCGCGCACGGTATCTCTCATGAGGTCGGGTCGATTGAAAAAGGTAAATTGGCCGACTTGGTGTTATGGAAGCCTGCCTTCTTTGGCATCAAACCCTCTACGATTATCAAAGGCGGAATGATCGCTGCAGCACCCATGGGGGACCCTAACGCATCGATTCCAACACCTCAGCCAGTACACTATCGACCAATGTTTGGTGCGCAAGGTTTAGCAGCGGCGAAAACCTCAGTGACCTTTGTCTCAGAAGCGTCTTTGAAGAACGATATTGGCGAGGCGCTTGGTCTTAGCCGAAACCTGAGTGCTTGTAAGAATACGCGCTCTATTCGTAAGTCAGACATGGTGTTGAATGATTGGCAGCCAGAGATCACCGTAGATCCGCAGACTTATGAAGTTAGAGCGGATGGTGAGTTGCTAACTTGTGAACCGGCAGACGAGTTGCCATTGGCGCAATTGTACACATTGTTTTAAACGCTATTTAGGCACCGACCAGTCGGGTTAAAACCCGACCTACAGGCTATGTACTAGCATGGTAGGTCGGACTTCAGTCCGACAAGGTCGAAGCCGATGAGTTCGAGGGTAAATAAGGCCTTCAAAAAAGGAAGATTATGTTAGAAGTATACGAAAGACTCGGCACGCATTGTCATGAAGAGGTTTCAGAAGTCGTCAAGCTAGACTCGGACCAGCGTGATAGAGGAAGGCTTAAATTAACGAGTGAAAACGGTGTTGATGTACGTGTCTTTCTAGAGCGTGGCAAGCCTCTATTGGTGGGAGAGTATCTCAAGTCTGAGTGCGGAAAAATTATTCAGGTTCAAGGTGCTGTTGAGTCTGTCGCGCATGCCAGCTGTGAAGACTGGCGTACTTTCTCGCGTGCCTGTTATCATTTGGGTAACCGCCATACAAAAATTGAAGTGGGTGAGCGTTGGTTGAGAATTAAGCCTGACCACGTCTTGGAAGAAATGCTGCACTTACTGGGTTTAGTGGTGACACATGAAGGAGAAGTGTTCGCTCCTGAGTCTGGTGCATATTCCAAGGGTGGGCACTCACATTCACACGGTCATTCTCATGATGGACATTCGCACGAATGAGTAATCCTTTAGCCCTGTCACGTTTGCTGCAGTTAAGCTCGGTTAGCCTACCGGTAGGTGGCTATGCCTTTTCGCAAGGCATGGAGTATGCAATAGAGTGTCGTTGGATAAAAAACTTCAACGATGCCGAGTCCTGGATTCGACTTCAAATGCGAGAAAGCCTGGCCAAAGTCGATCTGCCAATTTTACGTGGTGCCATGGAAAGCACGGCTGAAGAAGACTGGCAGCGTTTTATGTTTCTTAATGATTTATCGATCGCATCCCGGGAAACGAAAGAACTACGGCTAACAGATACGGCAATGGGCGCTGCTTTATTGCGACTCTTGAAAAGCTTGGATTTTGACTTGCCAGAATGCGTCACTCAGGAAGGCGAAGAACACAGCTTTGCGACCTTATTCGCTTATGCGGCGCAAAAGTGGGGAATCGTTTTTGAAGATGCGGCCAATGGTTTTGTCTGGTCATGGCTAGAAAACCAGGTGGCAGGGGCCACTAAAATGGTGCCTTTGGGTCAGACTCAAGCTCAACAAATGCTGACCTTGTTTCAACCAGAGATTGCAGAATCGATTGCTTTGGCTGAACAAATAGATGAAGACAAAATAGGCGGTGGTCTACCCGGATTGGCCATAGCCAGCGCCTTACATGAACAGCAATACTCAAGGCTTTTCCGTTCTTAGTTGAAAAGCTTACGATCACGTCCCCTATAGTCATTCACGCGAAGGCGGGAATCTAAGGTCTTAGGGGGAATTAAAACAATGGATCCCCGCCTGCGCGGGGATGACGAAAAATATAGGATATAACAATGGCAAAAAAACAAACGCTACGAGTCGGTGTCGGGGGCCCTGTTGGTTCAGGTAAAACCGCCTTATTGCGCTCACTTTGTGCAGCATTAAAAGATCACTACAATATTGCAGTGGTAACCAATGATATTTATACCCAGGAAGATGCTTTATTCCTGACGCGTCACGAAGCTTTGGATGAAGACCGAATCCTGGGTGTTGAAACGGGTGGCTGTCCACATACCGCGATTCGTGAAGATGCCTCAATGAACTTGGCTGCGATTGATGAGCTGATGAAGCGCCATGGAGAGCTCGATGTCGTTTTTGTAGAAAGTGGCGGTGATAACCTTAGTGCGACCTTTAGCCCAGAACTATCGGACTTAACTATCTACGTGATTGATGTATCAGCAGGCGATAAGATTCCACGTAAAGGTGGCCCAGGCATTACTAAGTCCGATCTGTTGATTATCAATAAAATAGACTTGGCTCCACTTGTTGGTGCTTCGCTAGACGTAATGGATCAGGACTCAAAGAAGATGCGCGGTGAACGTCCTTTTGTTTTCTCAAACCTTAAGAAAGCTGAAGGTCTAGACAAAATTATTGATTTCATTATTAGCGAAGGCATGCTTGAGGCCAAAGAAATTCCACCTGCAAAAGCCGTGGTTTGAGTGCTTGACGACTTAGAATAGAATTAGACTAACTTAGGAGAACACAATGAAATTGAAAACCTTAATGACACAAGCAAGTGCCTTAATCGCCATGATGATGGTGAGCCTTGCCTCACTCGCTCACGAAGGTATGCATGCATCAGGGCAGGCGCACGTGGGCGAGAGCCATATGGGCTTAATGGAAGTTTCTTTGGCCGTGATGGCAATGCTAGCAGTTGGCGCATGGGCATTGAAAGAAGCTAAATCTAAGAAGTAGCATTTAGAGTCAGTCCCCGTGTTTCTGTATGCAGAGCCTTTCGTGGCTCGCATGCGGGCTAGCACGGGGAGTCCAGATAAGGGATGCAACCCTCTGCCTCCTCAAAGGTCAAAACATTAAAGACTATTCACCACCGAGAACACCGAGCGGCATAGGGCCTCCACCGAGAAGACATATAAGAGTTATTAAGGTTGATCTTTACTCTGTGCAGCGAAGCGCTCTGTGTTCTCGGTGGTTCAATGTGTTTACAGAGCCTTCCACGGCTCGCAGGCCGGCTAGCACAGGGTTGATCAGCGAGGGTCGGAACACTCTGCCTACAAACTAGTGTATTAACTGCGTTCTCGCCTCATAAAACTCTGTCGGGCAACTAATCACATCATTTTCCTGAAGCCCCATGAGCTGCATAAATGCGCCATGGTTAACATGAATCAGGTTATGGTGGTCGCCACTTTCAAAGTAAATACTAGGCATCTCTTCCAAGCTTTTATCCCAAACTACTGGTAAGCCATAGACTTGGCCTAGTGCAGGAACCGCACCTTCTTCGCAATCATCAAATAAGCTTTTGAGTTCACACTCATCGACCAAGCGATAATGCGAGGCCTTGCCCATATGCTGGTTGAGCAGATCAGGAACAAGCTGATGTGTTGCAGGTATGACACAGAGTCGGTAGTTATCGCCATCGTGGGTGATAACGGCTTTTGCCATTTGTTTGGCTGGCACGTTAGCAAGTCTGGCACTAGCTAAACTGGTATGAGATTCAGGGTGTTGAATGAGGTCGTAGTGCACGCCAACGCGCGACAAGTGAGCTTCGATTCTAGGAGCAATAGACATAACAAGCACCTCCATAAAAGCGAGTGAATCATCATTGTAACGCTGCGAAAGGTGTTAGGCCAAGAACCCTTTGTGCTTAGTCGAGTGCGCTATAGGGCAAATGGCTATAGCGCACTATCTATCACCCCATATGGTTTTATTTGTGGTCTTTGCAGGGCGCTTAGCGCTGGTGCTCGTTGTATTGGGCTTATTGCGGTTAATCTTCTTTTTTGGGGAGTCCTGTTTTTTCTGCTCAGTCTTTTTATTCGCTGGTCGCTTATTCTTCGGTACGTAATTTAAAATAGATACGGGCACGACTTTTCTCACAGGGAAGCCTTCAATTTCTTTTCGCTCAATAATATGACCTAGCCGGCTCTCTATTGCACAAAGATTCTTAAAATCTCCCATTGAGACAAATGAGATCGCTTCGCCAATGGCACCTGCTCGGCCTGTTCGTCCAATTCTATGAATGTATTCCTCAGGCTTAAAGGGCAGGTCATAGTTAACCACTCGGCTTAACTTACCAATATCAATTCCGCGTGCAGCGACTCCGGTAGCCACCAAGAACTTAATTTCGCCAGATTTGAAATCATTCAGTATTTTAGCTCGCATTGCTTGGCTACGGTCACCGTGAATTGCTTCTGCGTGAATACCTCGTTTGCCTAACTGAGCGGCAAGTTTCGCAGCGCCATGTTTTTTCTCAATAAAAATTAGCGCCTGATCCCACTGATTCTCAATAATGAGATGACTCAATAGCGCAGACTTTTTATCTTTATCGACCGTAATCAACCACTGGTCAATGGTGGTCGCGGCAGTTGCCTCGGGCGAAATGGCGATTTCCAAGGCTTCGTCTTTAACCGTCTTAGCGAGGAAGCGTACGTCATCGGTTAGGGTTGCAGAAAACAACAAGCTTTGACGCTCGCTCGGAAGGCGATCAATGATTTTATTGATCTCATCAATAAAACCCATGTTTAGCATTCTATCGGCTTCGTCTAAGATCAGGACTTCTAGTTCGTCAAAATGAACTGCACGGTCATAGACCATTTCAAGTAAACGTCCTGGCGTCGCGACCAGAATATCAACACCTTCAATGAGTCTCTTTTTCTGAGGCTCTGCAGCGATACCACCGTACATAGCCATTGACTTTAGGTTGAGGTACTTCCCGTATTGCGTAATATTGGCTTCAATTTGCTCAGTCAGCTCACGAGTCGGGGTAATAATTAATGCTCGTATGCGCTTGCCGCGATAGTTGTAGGGAACATTAAGTTTTTCAAGCAATGGCAGCACAAAGCTCGCTGTCTTACCTGTACCGGTCTGAGATGCCGCGACCACATCTCTGCCAGCTATGATAGCTGGGATAGCTTTACATTGAATAGGGCTTGGTTCGGTGTAGCCTTTGTCTGTGATGGCCTTTAGAATGGGATCGCTTAATCCAAGCTTAGAAAATGGCATGTACACCTCAGTATCGCGTTAATCTAGGGAGTGGATTGTGCCAATAGGCTGGGTTGAAAGCTATGGTTATTTTTTGAGAGACAAGCATGGTAAGAGAAATTCGTATTGCACAAGCAACATTATCAACATATCCATGTATTATTCGGTTAGACATTTGGAAGACTAAGGCTCAATGCGATGAATGCATCAATAGTCAAAAGCTTAAACAGTTAGTAAGCGGAGAAGCAATATGGATATGGACGAATCAGTAAATGTACTTGGCGAAGTCTTGGAACTATGTGGAAGCGACCCCGTCACAGGGTATTATCGAGATGGAAAATGTAATACCTGTGAAGCAGACACAGGTTCACATACGGTTTGTATCGAAGCGTCTAAAGACTTCTTAGAATATTCCAGGTTTAAAGGGAACGACCTGTCTACACCAGTGCCTGAATACGGCTTTCCCGGCTTGAATCCCGGCGATACCTGGTGTCTATGCGCGGTTCGTTGGTTGCAAGCTCAAGAAGATGGTATGGCACCCAGAGTTCACTTAACTAAAACGCACATAAAAGCCTTGGAAGTCATTCCCTTGGAGCGGCTAAAGCCTTATGCGGCAGACCTAAATTAAGTCTCTGTCTCGGTGCTTGCAGCACTTTTTGACTGATCTAGACGGCCTAAATAATAGTGCTCTATTAGAATAGAAGCGATAAGGGAACACCAAGTTTCTATGTTGGTTTGAGTGCTAATTGGCGAACGTGCGATTAATTTTCTAAGTAAATGGCTAGAAATACCCTGATCAATCAATGCTCGTTGATAACTTAGTGGATGCCAGGTCAAAGAGCTCATTCAAAGGTGCGATAGCTGCGCTCGCCAGTTGAAAGAAATCTGCTCCTGAACGACTATCTACCGAAGAATTGAGCAGCTTGGTTTCGATAAAGCTCTGTAGTTCGGAGATTTTTGTTTGAGCGTTTTTAATCGCTGAGGTCGAGTGCTTATCATCTAGAATGATCACTCTTTTTTCGCCGGGCTTTCTTTCAAGAAAAACCTTATTTAGCGATTCAAACTGAGTGCTTACACGGTCATTCAAGTACTTCAATTTTATTCGGTCTAGAGCTGAACTCTTTCCTTCGGAAACAATACCCATACCGATGGCTCGGGTTTGGCCTATTGATTCAATCGTATCGAGTAACTCCTTCCATATTACATCTAAGCCTGCTTCACGAGATAATGCTACGAGCAGACTATTCTTTTCAGTTTGGTTTTCAATCAAATAGAGCAGATTTGTGATGAGTCGGTTATGTTGGTCGATATTGTTGTTTGCTTCAATTGTTAGGGCACGTGTTTCAAGTCGCTGCCAATGACTTGATATACCTTCAAATAACTTGTCTTTTGTCAGTGATGGGTGATTGCTAACTAATGATGCCCATAGTTTGTTAACGTCTGCTCTCACGGTTTTTATATCTGCTTGTAATGTTTTCTCACCGTGAAGATAGCCTGTGGTTAAGCCGCGATGTTTTTGAATTTGAATCAATAAGCTTTTGAGTGAATTGAGCTGCGCCAAACAGTTTTTAAGTTCCAGTTTTTCGGCATGTTTTTTTCGATTGGTACTAAACCAAACCAGCACACTTGCAATGACTATGAGGACTAAGGAGAGGGTAATGATCATAAACTGTTCTCCATTGGTTCTTTTGATTGGCTTGATTTATTTGCCAGGTATTTGGCGATATTAACCGTTTCGTCAGCGATTGCTGTATTCTCATCTGCTTGTGATAGCAGTGTTTCAACATTGAAAGCAACTTCGTTGGTTGCGTAGCTTTGTTGCTCTGTTGTCGTAGATATATGAGAAATCTTGTCACATATTTGATCGACGACTTTATCGAGGGTACCTAGATTGGCTTCAAGGTTTTGGATGCTATGATAGTTTTCTCTGGCTTTACTGACGACATCATGGACCTGCTGTTTCACACTGCCCATCTGCTTGTGAGATAACTCAATACTGTCGCTAATATCGTTTGCTGATTCTCGGGATCTGATTGCCAGATTTCGAACTTCATCGGCCACGACTGCAAAGCCTCGCCCATGCTCACCAGCGCGTGCCGCTTCGATTGCAGCATTTAAAGATAGAAGGTTGGTTTGATCGGCAATTTCCCGAATGATGTTAGACATTGCTGCAACATTGTTTGACTGCTCAAACAAGACATCCACCATTTTGACGCTTTCTTCAGACAAGGCAGTCATCTTCTCAATCTCAATGCAGGCTTTTTGCGCTTCGGCACGCCCTTATGCAATTTGCTTACGTGAAGTATCAATGTCGGCATGGGTTTCTCGAACTTGCGTTGCAACATCGCTCACGCTGGCACTCAGTTGAGTGACTGCTGCAGCCGAAGAGGAGATTGCCTGCTTTTGTTCCATGGCATTTTTTGCCGAGGTTGAAGCGCTGATCGATAACTCACTCGCCATATGGTTAAACTCAGTAAAGTAACCGTCTCTATGCTGAACAGAGCGTTCTTGATTGAGTAAATAGTGGCGTAGTGCTTCCAGGACGGAGTGTCCAGATCGAGAATGGAGAGGGAGGTCTCGGTGTTGTACACCGTTTTGTTGAAGTAAGCGTGAAACATCTTTGAGAGGTGCAAAAAACTGGTTTCGTTTATAGATCAGGAATATAGATGAGAGCCCAGAAAGAGCAATAAGAAAAACGGTCCAATATGACGAGGGCTGTATTAGCCACGATGTTAGTGTAATGATCGTTAGTAAGGCGATAAAGGGAGTACTGTCTAGTTTCTCAGCCCAAGGCATATTTCGCATGACAAAGCTCCTCTTGGAAATGCCGATGAATTTGAGTGTTTGTATTACAGAGGAGCAAGTACTATGCCGCAGAGTAACTAAGGATTGTTACTGTTTGTAAGGTCTACGGACGACGCTGGTCTTAGCGGGTTTGAGTGTGAGGAGCAATAATAAGGCATAGTTTATTGTTGGGGTTTTTGCCCTACTAAAATGCGAGATGGATCGTTGTGGTGCATGAATTCACACATTAGCTGCTAAATTTTTTTATTCCAACGTGCCTCCTTGGTATTTCTGAACCGCTAAACTTTCGCAGAGCAAGAGGCACTTAAGGCAGGACATACACCCATAAGTCTACAAGATCTAACTCGTCTTATATGCTAGGCGGCAATTAAAGGCTTTACATCGAGTTCACTTCGATTAGCTTCCGCCTGCCACAAATCATATTGTGTTTGCTGATTCAACCAACTTTCAGCTGATGTATTAAACGCAATCGAAAGCCTCACCGCCATTTCAGGGCTAATACCTGCTTTACCGTTAACAATACTAGAGAGTGTTTTTCGACTAACGCCTAATGCTTCAGCCGCTGCAGTGATACTTAGCTCGAGAGGCTCAAGACAAAGCTCTTTAATAATCTCGCCTGGATGTGGAGGGTTGTGCATTAGCATAATTTCACCTCAGTGATAATCTTCGTAATTTACAATTTCTGCATGTTCCCCATTGAAACGGAACGTCACCCTCCAATTCCCACTAACACGAACAGACCAAACATCTGAACGCTTACCAGATAAGGAGTGCAGAAATAGCCCCGGTAAATTCATATCATCTGGGGAAGTAGAAGCATTAAGTCGGCCTAAAATAAGTTTTAAACGCTTAGAGTGCTTTACTTGAATACCTGAAGTTTTTCCTGCTTTGAAGAACTTCTCGAGGCCTTTGTGTTTAAATGATAGAATCATAAGCCGAATTGTAACCTGATACGACTCAGTTATCAATAAGAGTAATCGGGGTCAGAGTAACATTTACCAATCAACCTTCAATCCTCGGCCTACCCGCTTTTCCAGGAACCACTCGACGATGATACCTTCGCTCAATCTGTTCCTTGAACCCTTCACTACCTATCGCTATTCCCTTGTTAACCGCCTCGCGTATATCTGTGATCATTTCTTCATCTACATGATGCCTAAACAATTCTCTATAATTATTTAACCTTTCATCAGTCGACTTGCCCAGTGCCAAATACTCTTTATGCGGGTTCAATAACCCTGATACTTTACCTAAAGCATTACACTGATAACTTGACCAATAATAATCACCTGGATCTTCAACCATATTGGCGACTACTGGATTTAGCTAAATATATCTATAACATTCCAATAAGTAGCGCTCTGATTCAACTAAGCTGCTTTAAGGGGACTGAGGGATTCTTTTTTAATCAGAGTTCTGTACCAACTAAAAATCCGTTAACTGATTACTTTATAATCCCTCCGTCCCCTTTTACTGCTGCGGATGCAGTGAAACACTTGAGTCCCAAAGTCGGTCCCACAGTAATGTAAGCTTTGTCCAATCAAGTGAATCGTTGACACGTATGGCTTTGATAGGCGAAATAGTCGATACTTGAGTATCTTGGTTTACTTGTTCTGCAATGGCGAAATTGAATGCATAAGCGCCTTCAACGCCCATTCTTAGGTCAGACATGACTATTCGATCTTCACGAGTTTCAGCTTTGTAAAAACCTTTGGTAAACCATACCAGTCGTTGGGCATCCCAATGGCTTTCTAAGCCTTTTAATAACTCGGTGCCTTTAGGGTAGGTCTTAAATTCGATTGTATTCGTGTCTTCCCAAATACTCACATGTGAGATGCTGTAACGATCGCCTTCATCTATCACTATTCGCCATAAGAAAGAGCTCAATGGCATAGGTGTACTGATGGTAGATACGACTTTGCTTGTTCCTTTCTGATTGAGCCAAGCGGTGGCAATTTTCTCTTCCGCGATATGTTTTGCAAAGACGCCCCAGCATAGGTATAGCGATGAAATAGCGAAAGCTGAGGTGGTGATCATGGTGGCTTTCTTTGAAATCCAAGTATTCCTGTAGGCGAGAAACAGCGCAAGTAAAAGCGGCAGCGTATAGAATGGGTCGATAATAAATACGCTTGATAAGCCAAAGGGGTGCTCTGTTAGCGGCCAGAACAATTGAGTTCCATATACGGTGCAGGCGTCGAGTAGGGAGTGAGTCCAAAAAATCGCGAGAATCGCAATGAACCATTGCTTGGATATTGGACGATAGCTTGGGCGAAAGTGCAGTATTAACCATGTTAGTAGGGGCGCCACAGCGATCTGGATAATCAGACTGTGGCTAAAGCTTCTATGATAGGTAAAGTCTTCAACTTGGCCCCCAAAAGGAATAAGTACGTCAAGGTCTGGCAAAGTCCCCAGAATTGCCCCGATAATTGGAGCTGTACGGCCGATATGTTTACCTAATAATGTATGGCCAACAGTGGCGCCTAGTGCTGCTTGGGTTAGTGAGTCCATGTTTGTCTTCTTTCACATCTATATATTTTACTTATCTACTGTTTACGACTCCCATGATACACCTAGATGACCAAATATAGATCACATAATATGTGATCCAAATACTAAACATTGACGTAATACCTAGTGTTGTTCATAAAAACTGTTGATGAGAGATTGGTGACACTATGGCTAGGTTAATAGAATCCAAAGAAACCCTTGATGCAATTAGAGTTAAGGCGCTATCTAACGCTAAGGAACTCGGTACTTATAACACGCGTTCTTCCTTTCAGTTAGGACGGAAAGTTTTAACTTTCTCAGAATTGTGCCACCGCTCACCTCGCAGGCTTTTTTAGTCTGTTAGCACCATTGCGTTGCATCTTCAGTTCTGCAAGTAATCATTGCACTTTGCTTGGGCGTGACTCTTCCTTGTCGCACTTTAAATAGCACTCGCCTGTATTTCTGTTTCTTACGTACATCTTGTTACATATTAATTTGCTTAATAAAAACAATTGATTAGCTTCGTGTTAAGTGGTCTGCCTTGATGTGATTTTACTAGTGGGCATGGCTTTTGCCCCTTCTTTGATGTTGATGACATTTATTGTCCTTTAAATCAGGAAAAAGAATGGGTCTAGAAAGTTATGTCTACTGCTCGGCGTTATCCTAAACATATTTTGTTTTTATTGTCATGTCCCTTGCCTGTGTGAGTGCTAGCATTTTGATTTCAGGTGTTACCTGGAATGCCTTGCTTATTGCCTTGCTTGGTGTCATTGCTCTTGCTTTGATGCTTTGGCAATGTGCTTCTGCCCAGGCATTGCAGCAGTTAGCGCATTTGCTTCAACTTCCGGATAGTCAGTATCGCGATTTACCTTTAGAGGGTTTAGGTAAAGATGAAAGCCTAAAAGCCTTCAAGGATTATTTACTTAGCCATGAACGCTCAGAACAAAGCAAGGAGGAGTACTTTGCTGAGTTTGTTCATATGGCCAGAGAACTCTCAATTAGTGCCTTGTCGGCATCAACCAATGCAAAAGAGCAAAAGGCTTCGATTACCTCATCAGCAGCGGCTGTGACTGAGTTGAGTCAGAGTGTGGAAGATGTAGCGGCACAAATCAAATATGTTCACGACGACATAGAACGCTCGCGTGAGCAGACAACTGAAGGTATCGCTGAGGCCCAATCTGCCACAAATGAAATAAGCCGTATGGTCGGTTTATCTAAAGAAAGTGAGGTACTGGTTACAGAGTTGTTGGAGCATACCAACAATGTCGCAGCGATGTCGAAAATCATCATTGATATATCGGAGCAGACTAACTTGCTATCGCTTAATGCTGCGATAGAAGCGGCGCGAGCAGGCGAACATGGGCGAGGGTTCGCTGTGGTCGCAGACGAGGTTCGAAGTCTTTCAATTCGTTCTAGAGAGTCAGCTAATGAAATAACCGAAAGCATCAATAATGTGCAAAAACGAATGGTAGGCGTTACCGATAAGTCTTGTCAGGTAATGCGTGCTGCAGAAGATAACGCTGCGCGTATCAACCAGCTTGAAGGCTCTTTGGGAACGATCGCAAATATGATCGATAGCATTACAAACAAAATGCTCGTGATTTCGACAGCAACGGAGCAACAGAATATTGCAACGCGTGAAATCTCCGAAAATGTTGAGGCTTTATTAGGTAGGGCAAATGACAATTCCGTCATTGCAGATGAGACAGTTAAGGTTGCAGAGTATCTTGCAGACCGCGCTGAACGCTCACAAGCTAGTATAGAGAAGGAGTAAAGTTTGTCAGGTTTATTAATAGCGTTCGTCACCATTATTCTTGGGGTGCTTGTTTGTGTTAAGGCGATGAGCAGTAAAAAACGTAAGCACATTGAGGCCTTGTATACCAATATTGGATTGGTTAAAAACTTAAAGGTATTACTTATATTCATTCAGCAACATCGAGGCCTAACGACGGGTTATCTTCATGGTGATCGGTCTTTAGATAATGCTGTCAGGCAGGCGAAGCAACGAGTCGATAATCAGTGGCGAGTAATTGAGAACGACCACCCCTTAATTATAGAGGATCAGTTGTTCGAAGGTATCTCAACTCACTGGAAACGTCTGTCGTTTCGTTGGCAGCAGAAAGCAGTGACCAACAATATTGAACAGCACAATCGGCTTATTATCAACTTGCTGTACCTGATAGAAAATCAAGCAGAAAGTTATCTACCCATGCTTAGTTTTGGTCGTGACTCTGGGTTAGATGTTATTTGGAAGGAATTGCTTGAGACAATTGAAGCGATTGGGCAAACGCGTGCTATTGGTATGGGGGTCGTAAGTTGGATCAAACAGAAGATAATAGGCGTCTGTCTTCAGCACTTCTAAGTCCATCAACCCAACAGGCAACGCAATCCCATCTTTCTTAGCTTTCAGTTCCCGAGTCATTATAGTTAATTACCCAGTCAGAAGTCTTATGAAATTCAGGTGACTCAAAACGATGTCTCATGTTTAAGACAGATTCGTAGAAGACATCTTCCAATAGAAAGTTCACAATAAATGCCGGAATAAAACCACCCGGCTCAGTATGCCCTTGCCAGACGATTCTGGTTTTCTCGTTGCCTTCAGGAATCAGTACTAGTTCATTATTAACTTTAGGTGTTCGAATAACACCTTCATTTTTGGGTAGAGCATCGCCTTCAAACCATTCTTTAATTCGAACGACTTTTGAATCAGTTTCCTGTGTTAGTTGCTGGCCTGCGACGATATCTCTGTCAGCCAGTGGCCAGGGTAAACCCATTCTCATATAGATTTTTCTGGAACGTTCATCGTCAAAGGGCTCGATTTCATATGCGTCTACCATGTCTTTGACCCATTCAGGGAAGGTCTTGATATCAGAGAAATTGGCAACAATATTAGATAGCTTTGATTGCACCACTTGCTCTGCTTTAAAGGCAATAAAGTCACTGCCCGGCCAGTCGCGGGTAAACACCTTGATGCCATTTTTTTCTAGCATTAAGTCCCAACCGCTATCGTCCAGGGCCGGAGGGAGGTCAGTTCGATAGGCTTCAAGCTCAGCAGAGACGGTCGTAGAAAAAATACTTAATGTGACCATCAAATATTGAACGGTAGAAAGTACAGTATGTTTCATGAATTTATTACCTAACTAAGCAGTGTCTAAATCATTTTACTTTGAAATTTAGACCAGTAATGTGAGTTGCTCGGCATTGTTTCTTACTGACGTGATACAAGGAATATGTCTCGATATGTGGTTATTTATATCTATCATGCCGCGCATAAAGTTTGTCATAGATAAACTGTCTGAACCAACGATGCATTGGGTCATGGTGCATCCGTGCGTGCCAAAACATGGCGATCTCTAAGGGTGGAATGGGGAAAGGAGCGCTAACGACGGTAAACTTATCCTGGTCGACATAACGTCGAATAAAACCACTGGGTAACAGAATCATATAATCGGTCGCGGCGATGATTTCCAGCGCAGCAAAAAAGTGTGGCACCGTGAGCGCGACCTTTCGTTGTTGACCAATGCTTTTAAGGTAGTCATCAACCGGACTTTTGCTGGTGCCTGAGGAGCTAATTACGATATGGTTCATACCAATATATTCTTGTAAGTCTATCTTTCCTTCAGAGGGATGAGACTTCCTGATAACGCCTGCGTAGTTATCTTGAGCAACGATGCGTTGGTGTATGTTATCGGGTGGAGAGGTGACGCCACCAATCATCAGGTCTACCTGATTATGTTCAAGCTCAGTGAGTAGGCTTGAGCGCCAATCAACTGTTGATAAACTTAACTTTGGTGCGGCTTCTTGCAATAGCGGAACTAATTTTGGTAATAGGTTATTAGTGCCATAGTCGGTCGTTGCAAGTCTTAAGGTACCTTCGTAATCTTTAGGGCTGAACTCGATAGGGTCAAGTAAAACACTGATTTGCTCGAGTGCCTGATTCACTAAGGGAAGCAGTTGTTCAGCGTTCTTAGTCAGTAATAAACCTTTTCCAGAGCGCACAAGTAATGGGTCTTGAAAGGCTTCTCTTAGTTTACCCAAGGTTCGGCTAACTGCTGATTGTGTGAGGTTTAATTGTTCTGCCGCCCGTGTGACATGCTTTGTTTCCAGCAACAGTTTTAATACTACAAGGCTATTCAGATCGAACTGGCGAAGTGTGACTAGATTCATGAGCAAGGCTAACCCACAGCTATTGGTATGATTTAAAATCATAGCATACATAATAATAATGAATTGTATTTATGTGTTCTCTGCCTGCATACTGAACTCGAATTTTTTGATCGCTCGTTGTAAAGAGGTCGTTATGAGCAAGCAAACTGAAGCGTTATATGAAAAGACTATTGAAGTGCGATGGGCTGACTGTGATGCGAATCAGCATATGAGGCATTCTGCTTATTCTGATCTGTGTGCGCATACTCGAGTTGCGTTTCTTAATGAGATCGGTATGACGGCGAAGTGGTTTAAGCAACATAATGTAGGCCCCGTTCTTTTTAAGGAAGAGACTGAGTACAAAGCCGAAGTTAATATAGGTGATGAGTTGCGCGTAACAGTGGAGCCAGGTGAGCCAACTGGTTTTACCAAAACTGTGCAGATGCTACAAAATATCTATAAGGCCAATGGTGAACTATCGGCAGTTCATCGTTGTGTGGTGGGCTGGATGGACCTTGAAGCGAGAAAGATAATTGAGTTGCCCGAGAAGATTAAAGAGCTGTATTTGATAGAAGCGCTAGTAGAGGTCTGATTCTTTAGTGGTGTTCTTAATCGCTCAGGTTTTGAATGTCGCTATTAGTCTCATATAGACTGTGTTGTATGGAGCGTTAGCCTGCTTTATTAGTTTCCTTAGCCCCACTTGCATGGTCTTCTTACGCGATATGGTATTTACCCAAGGCGGTAAAGTGTGCTCTAGTAATGCAAATCTACCGGCTTATGCAATAGAAGGGGACTACCCAAGATACTCTGTATCGATGAGGATGCCTTCGCGCCGGAAGCTTCGATGACTACTAAAAAACAACAATCAGAGGCAGCACACTAATGAATCAAGAAACGATTTATATCACCGGTGCAGCGAGTGGCATTGGCCAGGAAATCGCACGGCGCTACGTAAAAACGGGTGCCAACCTGGCCTTATTCGATCTAAAGTTTGATGAGCAGGCAAAATCGCTTATTGAGGATCTAAGGCATAACTCCAGTCAGGGTATTGCCTATTACGAAGCCGATGTGACAGACCTGGATGGCCTGCTTAAAGTAGTTTCAGAAGCGGCGTGTCATGTGGGATTACCAACGATAGCCTTGCATTGTGCAGGTATTAATCGCACTGGTTTATTTGAAGCTGTACCAGCTAAAGAGTTTGAGACTGTTGTGACAGTTAACCTTTTTGGTTCTCGTAACTTTGCTCAGGCGACTATTCCTTTATTGAAGAAAAACAAAGTGCCTAGCAAGTTAGCCTTGGTGGCTTCTATGGCAGGGTTGGTCGGTACTTATGCCTATACCTCTTACAATGCCTCTAAGTTTGGGGTGGTGGGTTTAGCTCAGGCCTTGCGCACCGAACTGGCGCCTGAAGGTGTAGCGGTTCAAGTGATTTGTCCGCCAGAAGTTGATACGCCGATGGTGCATGAAGAACACAAAACTATTCACCCGGTTACCTTGAAGCTAAAACTTACAGCCGGTGCACTGACCTTGGAGCATGCGATTGACGATATTATGAAAGGCTTGGAATCGAAGCGTTTTTACATCATTCCAGGCAAGCTCGCCCGGATGACCTATTGGATGAACAGACTGATTCCCGTAAAGCTAGTTAATTTCTATATTGATTCGATTGTCAGAAACGTATTGAAACAACAAAAATAATAGGCAGGCCGCAATGAAGAAAGTATTTATTACCGGCGCAAAAGGTTTTATCGCACAAAGTCTGGCGCGTTGCCTAAATAAAAAAGGTATCGAGACCTGTGGGATTGATCTAAGTGCCAATCAGGAACAAAACATCATACAAGCTGATTTATTTGAGCCAGAGAGATGGCGAGACATGCTAGCTGGTTGTGACACCCTCATTCACACGGCTGCAGTGGTCTCTAATGCTGCAACAGAAGAGGAAACCTGGCGCGTTAATGTGTTGGGTACGCAGACTGTATTAGATGAAGCGGCAAAGTGTGATAACAAAAAGCGCTTTCTGCACTTTTCCTCCGTTGCCGCGTTGGGCTTAAGTCACACCGGAGCAATGGATGAAAATACTGCCTTGAGGGCTTGCGGTCAGAAATATTCAGACTCCAAACTGGCTAGTGAACATTTGGTTCTGAACTACAACAATGCAGGAAAAGTGGATGCCACCATTATCCGCCCTGCAGATGTTTACGGTCCGGGCTCCCGACCCTGGACCGTGACGCCAATTGACATGATGAAGCAAAAGAAATTCATCGCCCCGAAAGAAGGTATGTTCGGCCCAGTGTATATTGATGACTTGGTTGAGGGCTGTTATTTGGCACTGAACTCAGACAAGGCAATCGGACAGATTTATATCCTATCAGGCATGGGGCAGGTGAGTAATCAGGAGTATTTTTCTTTTTTAGCCAAAATGTTAGGTTTGGACTCGGCAAGAACACTTTCCAAACAGCTGCTTTATCCTATCGCTTTTGCCGCGGAGCGAATGGCTCATCTTTTCGGTAAACGTACAGAATTAAATCCTTCTACCGTTGCGATGCTATCGAGGCCTAGTGCTAAATATATCCATGATAAGGCCAGTGCAGAGCTAGGGTATCAGCCTAAAGTTAGCCTTGAAGAAGGTATGGCTAGGAGTGAGCAATGGCTGCGTGAGCAGGGAGTGATATAAAACTACCTCATCATGTAGACAGAAAGTCCCAACCCTCGCTGAGGCGACTGATTACTATGAGCTTTAGAGTCTGACTCGCTCAATTTTTTGTACAAGATAGGCGCTGCTTATTTTCAGTCATCACAATAATTCGCTCTGGTTGGGATAAAAAATATGACGGCTTCATGCCTAGCATCATATTAAAAGTATGGGTGCAATGAGATAGGTCGACAAAACCCGCATCAATGGCGGCGTCGGTTAAACTCTTTCCTCTGCTGATTTCGACTGCGGTGACAAATAACCTATGCCATTGACGATACCTGCGTATGGGTACGCCTGTTTGTTTTTTGAAGACTTTGGTGAGTCCAGGTACTGACAAGTTCACTGTATCAGCGAGACTCTCAATAGATAGGTTTGTGTCAATAGAATCCTTGATCAAATCGACTACCTTAGATACGCGTTTATCACTGTCAAAAGGCTTCTTTACACATGTTTTGAATAGGCTATCAATCTCATATTTGGTTTCGCTCGTGGAGCGTTCTGAGTCGTAAATATCAATAACAGACTGTCTGAATAATTGTTCGTTGCCAAACTCGCTAAAAACCCCTTGGCCCATATCGCGGCAGAGGTCGGATAAGGCGCTAAAGTCCCGCCCCATAACATCTAGATTACAATTTGCGATGACCTGATGTTGTGTATCTATCGTTACAGAGCAGCCCGGTTTTAGTAATACGCATGTGCTTTCAAAACAAATGTTCTGATCTTTTGACTCAACTTTAATAGGACCGCCCAGTGACAGGGTCAGAGTTGCAGCGCCTTGGGATAAGTTCAGTGGCTCTTCAAGCCTGCCAATAAAGAGCGTTCGTTCTTCCCATAGATACAGGAGAGACTTCTTGTTCATTGTTATTAGATCTCGGTACATGTGTACGCTAAAGATAGGCCTTTTGAAGAAAATAGTCCTCTTTTTCATGTTAGTTATGAGAACCAAAACTCACTAGTGATAGAAAAACGAGGGGAGTATCAGATTATACAAGCGAAGTAGTAGGGCTTGGTGTCAGTGTTTAAAAGGCTGGTATTTAACTCAGTATAAAAATAAATTTGAGGATATATCTATGAAAAAGACACTCGCATTAACGGCTGCTCTCACATGTGCAGCAGCTGCTCCGACACAAGCAGGATTCTTTTCTGATTATTTTAGTTACACGAAAACAGAAAATCCAATCATGTTAGTACCTGGAATATTTGCCTTCGACTCAATTTCTATTGTCGATTATTGGCATCAGATTCCGAGCGCTATTGAAAGTCGTGGTGGTGAAGCTTATGTAGCTAAGATCAATGCTTTTGATAGTTCTGTGGGCCGAGGTGAAGAGCTGATCGCTCAGCTTGAGGAAATTAAAGCAAGTTCCGGTGGACGAATCGAAAAGTTCAACCTAATGGGTCATAGCCAGGGTGGTATGACTTCGCGTTATGTAATGGAAACACGTCCTGACCTTGTTGCGTCGGTTACTACGATGCATACGCCACATACTGGTTCGCCTATTGCAGACTTGGTGACAGATGTAGCTCCACCAGAAACAATTCGTGGAACGTTATTTGGCGCGTTTGCTAATGCAGTCGGTGATCTAGTTAACTTATTATCAGACAATAAAAAGTCCGACTCTGATATTTACGCTATGTTGGGAGAGTTTAATGCTCAAGGTGCAGCGCAATACAATGCAACTTACACGCATGGCTTACCGACAACTGAGTGTGGTAATGGGCCTTCGCAAGTGACGATCAATGGCGAAGATATCAAGCTCTATTCATGGAGCGGCACAGGTCATCTGACTGCTGTTGGGGATATTTCAGATACCTTGTTTGCCATCACAGGTTTAGCGTTTGATTCAGGTGAAGATAACGACGGTATTACCGGGCGTTGTGCATCTCACTTTGGCCAGGTTATTCGTGATGATTACTTCATGAACCACATTGATGCCAATAATCATGTCTTAGGATTAACATCATTGTTCGAGACTGATCCAAAGACCTTATTTAAGAAACATGCTAACCGCCTTAAGAAGGCTGGCCTATAAACGATTCCTAGAGAATTATGTGCTTTCCAATTTGGGCAATCAGGCAACCTTATACTGGAAATGCCGTTTTGGGGTCCTATGGGCCCCACTTTTTTAAGAGGTTATTATGACGATAAAAACCGGGTCGATTGCATCGATAGCAGTCATTTTCGTGGTATCGATTGCTTTGTATGAATACTTTGGTTACGCAGAAATAGGCTCGGATAGTGCGCCTGTTACTATGATAGAAGCCAGAAAAATTAACGAGTCTTTGTATCACAAACCCTATGAAGTGGAGGGTATCAAAGCGCTTTCTTCTTCATCACTCGCGGGAACTGATGTGAATCACAACTTAAGTGTTGATGAAAGTCAGAACTTGCTGGCTGATGAAGGTCTTAAAGATATGTTCGAATACTTCCTATCTACTCTTGGAGAGTATGAACTAGAGCAGGTCATTGCTTCAATCCAAGAAACTATTAAAGCAGAGCTAGGCGAGCCGGCTCGTTCACAAGCTCTGGACCTACTTAAACGTTATATTGACTACAAAATCGGTATCGAGGAGCTTCAGCAGGGTTTTGTTGTATACGATTCGGGAGTAAATATGCTCGATAAACTGATAGCTCAGCAGTCTGAGATTAAGACCTACAGAGAGCGCTTCTTTGATCAAGTTGAATATGAAGCATTCTTTGCTTCTGAAGATATCCAGAACAGGTTCTTGATTCAGCAGTTAAAAATCAACAGTGATGAAACACTAACAGCAACAGAAAAACAACAACATATAGAGATAGCGAGCCTTGAACTACCAGAGGACATTAGAGCAACGAGGCAGCGCGCTCAGCAACATGCATTGCTATCAGAACAAGTTAGAAAAATGAAAGCCGATAATGCGCCCGTTAGCGAAGTGTATCAGCTGCGGGAGAACATGCTAGGGAGTGAGGCTGCGGCAGCGCTAGCCGATTTAGACAAACGTCGAGCGCAATGGTCGCAGAGACTTAGCAGCTTTTCCGCTGAGCGAAAAACTGTCTTAGATTCTAGCTTAAGTGAACAAGATAAGGAGCAATCCATTTCTGAACTGTTGGCCTATCACTTTGATGAAACAGAGCGTAAGCGCGTTAGTGCTCTGATGAGTGATGACAGGCTTCCATAGGTGCCAATTCGAATTGAAATGGACAATTAAAGGGCTCAGTCCAGAATGGTATACTGTTACGTACTTGTAGCCAAAAGGTTCGATCTGGCGCGATAAAGGTCGTGATAGACAGAATTCGATCTTACAGACGAAAATGGGGCACTCGGCATAGCAATTCAACACCCACAGGCAAAAAAGTCCGCAAGTCTGCCATTCAGAAGACATATACAGATAGGGATTATTCAGCCAAACTTTGCGTTTAGTGAATTAACGAAAAGAGCACAGGCTGTGTGAAAACTGTGGTTCAGTTTTTGCTGTGAGCAGATCATAAATATACGCAAGTATCATTTTCGAATTAACAAGTTTGGTATAATTCTCAACAGCTTAAAAACAAGGAAGTGAGCTGTTATGTCCCACCATATTAAGGGTAAAAGCCGATCTCAGGCGACATTTTTCCCTGAAGTCCTCGATGACTTCGTCAGTACTGAAAACCCTGTCAGAGTGATTGATGTTTTTGTTGATGAGCTCGACTTAAACGAACTTGGCTTTAAAGGTGTTGTCCCAAAAGATACAGGGCGTCCCAATTATCACCCAGCAATGCTACTTAAGTTATACCTCTACGGCTACCTGAACCGAATTCAATCCTCACGCCGATTAGAGCGAGAAGCTAACCGCAATATCGAACTAATGTGGTTAACTGAGAGACTTGCACCAGACTTCAAAACCATTGCAGATTTTAGGAAGAATAACGGTAAAGGGATTAAACAGTGCTGTCGAACGTTCATCGATTTGTGTCGTCAGATGAACATGTTTAGCGATGCGCTTGTCGCGATTGATGGCAGTAAATTCAAAGCATCTAACAACAAATCTAAAAACTATACGCCAAGAAAACTCCAAGCCTCAATGGAACGCGTTGAAAAGCATATCGCTCGCTACCTTAGTCAGCTAGACAAGGTCGACTTAAATGAAAAGGAAGCGGATACCGCTCCCATTGAAGAAAAGCTGGTTTGGCTAAAAGCGCGTCTTTCTGAATTAAAGGAGCTCAAAGAGAAAGTTGAAGCGCACCCAGACAAACAAATCTCTATGACTGATCCAGATTCGCGTCTGTTAAAAACAACCGCGATGGAGAGAAAGGTTTGCTACAACGTTCAGAGCGCAGTGGATTGTAAGCATCACTTGATCGTTGCTCATGAGGTCACCAATACCACCGATAGAAATCAATTATGCAGGATGGGCCAGCAGGCTCAAGCAGCACTAAAGAATGATGAAATTACCGTGCTTGCCGACAAAGGCTATTTTAGCAGCAAAGATATTATTGCGGCGCAAGATGCGGGGATGACGCCACTGGTACCCAATTTTGATACGTCAGGCAGTGAAAAGAAAGGCATCTTCAATAAATCGCTATTTCAATATGACGCCGAGCAAAATGTGTACGTTTGTCCTGCCAAGCAAGCGTTAACACCCAGAGGGCAAGCAAGAGATAAAGGCATGATTTATAGGAACTATAACTGCAGCGTCAAAATTTGTAGAGTTTGCAGCCTGCAAACCCAATGCACCAAAACAGCCACTCCCCGAACAATTCGTCGTTGGGAGCATGCTAGTCGCATTGAAAAGATGACCGAGCTTCTGGAGTCCAAACCTGACAGCATGGTGATCAGACAACAAACCGTCGAACACCCATTCGGTACAATTAAATTATGGATGGGCGCAACACAGCTACTCACCAGAAGATTTAAGGGGGTCAGCATTGAAATGGACTTGCATGTCCTGGCCTACAATCTTAGACGAATGATCACAATTTTTGGTGTCAGCGGCTTAATCAAAGCTTTGATGACCAATGCATCCTAGGCTTAATCTGATTGCAGCTTCCTGTTGAGGCGCTATTTGGCTTGTATGAGCGGACTATTCTAAAAAGGCTGGTAATCACAAAAATCAAACATCGGCGCCAGATACATGACTGT